>NZ_CP151979.1:2117500-2420000 GCF_038593265.1 Ureibacillus sp. FSL W7-1570 | reverse complement strand
GGACTTGTGAAAAGAATCTTTCAAGATCTCGTCCAGTTAGCTCAAGAGGAAGGAGTAATTGATGGAAAACATCAGGCTATCGACAGTGCCGCCATTGATGCTTATGAAAAGAAGCAGCCTAAGAAGCGAAGTGAACAAACAGGCAACGCCAATTGGGGGGCAAAGTTTGATTCCTTCGGTAATAAAATTACTTGGTTTGGCTATAAGATGCATCTTTCCGTTGACACCAAAAGTGAATTACCAATGGCGATTGAAGTAACCCCTGCTCATATCAACGATGGGGATGTCGCACCACAATTAATTGAACAAGTAAAGAGTTGTACAAACTCTAAAATTGATTTCCTGATAATGGATGGTGGGTACGACCAGCTAAAAAACTACGAATCCGCCAAGAACATCGGGGCTCAAGCTATTATTCCACTCAATTTGCGTAATGAAAAGGAGCCTCCCGAAGGAATTGCCTCCAATGGAACCCCACGCTGTTCGATGGGGTACGAAATGACTTATTGGGGCGCCAATAAGGATCAGCTCAAATTCAGATGTCCACACGCAACCGGAAAAGTGGATTGCCCATTAGGAATGGCAGCCTGTTCATCCTCCAACTATGGAATGGTAGTAAAAATTAACGTGAATAAGGATCTTCGCCGGTACTCTAATCCACACCGCGATTCCAAACGTTGGAAAGAACTTTACAATGAGCGAACCAGTGTAGAACGGTGCAATTCAAGAATGAAAAGTTATCTTACAGCGAACTCCCTGCATGTGTGGGGAATCGATAAAGTAAAAACTCATATTTACTTGAACGCCATCGTATTACTGGTTTCAGCTCTCGCAATGGCAAAAGAGAGTAAAAAGCAACAAACCGCTTAAAAAATTTTTAAAGCGAAAAATTCTGCAAGTACGCCCAAAAAAGGACAAACAGAATATTTGTAAACCAAAGATACAAAATGAGGCTGGGACAAAACCCCCTCTAAAATGGAAACAGCCCATGAAATTTTGGAATGAAATTTCATGGGCTGTTTTTCATTTTTTCAATAAAAAATAAGGACCTCTTCTGTTAAAATTAAGTTAGCACACAAAACCTAACAGAAAGAAGGGTCCTTATGTTCAAATATTATAACATGAATCAATTAGTTTTGCCTCTAGATTTAGAAATAAAATTACAAGAAAATGATATTGCCTTCCACATTCACCATTTAGTTGAAAGTATTCCAGATGAAGCCTTCCAGCCGTTTCTTCGAAATACAGGTTGTCCTGCTTATCATCCACGCATGATGCTAAAAATTATTTTGTGTGCCTATTCGCAGTCTGTCTTTTCAGGTCGAAAAATTGAAGCGCTATTAAAGGACAGTATACGAATGATGTGGTTGGCACAAGGATATGAACCAAGTTATCGGACGATCAATCGTTTTCGTGTGCATCCGGAAGTAAAAGAATTAATTCGTCAATGTTTTGTCCAATTCCGTTGCCAACTGGTGGAAGAAAAGTTAATCGATCAAGAAGCCATTTTTATCGATGGTACGAAGATTGAAGCGAATGCCAATAAATTTACTTTCGTATGGAAGAAATCCATTGAAAAATACAACCAAAACTTAATTGAAAAGTCCAATCAGTTATACAACGAACTATTAGAAAAAGAAATCATCCCTGAAATGGAGCGGGAAAATGAGGGAGAACTGTCCGTTGAAGAACTCGCTCAAATGGTGCAACAAGTCGATGAAGTCATTAAGGAATATGACCAAAAGATAGAAACATCGCCCGATGCCACAGAACGAAAAGCATTAAGAAGCGAACGAAAATATCCAAAACAAGCGTACAAACAATTAATAGACTTCATTCTACGAAAACAAAAATACCAAAAAGACTTGGACATCTTGGGGGAACGGAACAGTTATTCCAAAACAGACTTAGATGCGACGTTCATGCGAATGAAAGACGACTATATGAAAAACGGTCAATTGAAGGCTGGATACAACGTACAAATCGCAACAGAAGGTCAATACGCACTAGCTTATAGCATCTTTCCAAATCCTACTGATACACGTACATTAATTCCGTTCTTGAATAAGATAGAAAAGGATTATTTTCCGTTGCCAAAGTATATTGTCGCAGATGCTGGTTATGGTAGTGAACAAAACTATGAAGACATCCTTTCGAATCGAAAATGTGAGGCACTCATTCCATATACCATGTATGAGAAAGAACAAAAGAAGAAATATAAACAAAATCCATTTCATCCAGACAATTGGATGTACGACGAAGAAAGTGATACCTACATTTGTCCAAATCAGCAGCGAGTAACCTTCCGTTATCGTTCTGTACGTACAGATAAGACTGGTTTCAAACGAGAATTGAAAATCTATGAATGTGAAAACTGTTCAGGATGTCCATTTCGTTCATCATGCACAAAAGCAAAGGAAGGCAATCACCGAAAGGTCATGGTGAATGAAAAATGGGAACAACAAAAAGAATATGTAAGAGCGAAGCTTTCAGAAGAAAAAGCTGGTTCTATTTTCCGTCAACGTAAAATAGACGTAGAACCAGTTTTTGGATTCTTGAAGGCTAATTTGCGTTTCACTCGATTTTCCGTTCGAGGAAAATCGAAAGTGGAAAATGAAATGGGCATTGCCTTAATGGCCGTGAATTTACGAAAATACACGGCCAACAAAGATCAACTAACCAAAAATAATGGGGATAAATGGAAAAAGGAGAATTTGAGTTGGCTCAAATTCTCCTTTTTCCTATCTAGAAGCTAGTTTTGTCCCAGCCTCTTCTTTTAAAACTCTTTTTAATAAAAATCTAATTTTGCAAAACTCTCGAATAAAAAAACAGAAACATCATAATAAAGCGATGTTTCTGTTTAAGGAATTTATTCATGTTTTTATTTCATTTTCCTTTACATATCAGGCTTTATCATTTTCTTCTTTTTCTGTTATATCGTTTTCATCGGAATTTTCTTCTTTCTTCACTCTAGCTACTGTTGCCACGCATTCATCTTCGGCCAAGCGGATTAGCCGTACCCCTTGCGTATTTCTGCCGATACAAGATATATCATTCACGTCCATACGGATGAGTATGCCATTGTTTGTAATCAACATGATGTCTTCTGTGCCGTCCACGGTTTTTACCGCGCACATTGGGCCGTTTTTCTCTGTAATCTGAATCGTTTTTATGCCTACTCCACCCCGGTTTTGCAGGCGATATTCAGATTCAGGCGTCCGTTTTCCGTAACCTTTTTCAGTTACGACCAAAATATCTTGACCCGGTTCGACGATTTCCATACCGACTACCCAATCGCCTTCGCGAAGTTTAATACCGCGTACTCCGGCTGCGGTACGGCCCATTTCACGAATATCCTGTTCTTCAAAACGGATTAACATGCCGTTTCTGGTACCAATGACAACATGTTTTGAACCGTCTGTTAATCGGACAGAAATCAATTCATCATCTTCGTTCAAATGAATTGCAATTAAACCGTTATTGCGGATATTGGCAAATTGGGATAAAGAAGTGCGCTTTGTAATCCCCATTTTTGTCGTAAAGACGAAGAACGCATTTTCATCATATTCTTTTACACCAATCATCGCCGTAACTTTTTCTTCTTTCTCAAGATTTAACAAGTTAACGATTGGTAAACCTTTTGCTGTACGTCCGTATTCAGGGATTTCATATCCTTTTGCCCGATACACTTTCCCTTTGGAAGTGAAGAATAAAATGACGTCATGGGTAGATGTGAACAATAAATGTTCCACAAAATCATCTTCGTGGGTATTCATTCCTTGCACTCCGCGGCCGCCGCGTCTTTGACTGCGATATGTGTTGGCCGCCAATCTCTTAATATATCCTCTATGGGTCAATGTAACGACGGAATCTTCCCTTGGGATCAAATCTTCATCTTCAATCATTTCCGGACCGCCGGGAGCAATTTCAGTTTTGCGTTGGTCATTATATTTTTCTTTAATTTCTAACAGTTCTTTTTTAATAATGTCAATAATTTTTGACTCATCAGCTAAAATGGCTTTTAATTCGCCTATAAGTTTTTGCAAATCATGATATTCATTCTCTATTTTTTCTCTTTCCAGTCCGCTCAAACGAACGAGGCGCATATCGAGGATGGCTTGTGCTTGTTTTTCCGATAAGTTAAAGCGCTCCATTAAAATGGGTTTTGCTTCTTCTCCTGTGCGAGAAGAACGAATGATATTGATGATTTCATCGATATGATCAAGAGCAATGCGCAAGCCCTCTAAAATATGTGCCCGATCTTCCGCTTTCTTCAATTCATATTGAGTACGGCGGGTGATGACTTCTTTTTGATGTTCTAAATATTGATAAAGCACTTCTTTTAAACTTAATACTTTTGGTTGGCCGTGAACGAGGGCAAGCATGTTCACGCTAAAATTCATTTGCATGGCCGTTTGTTTGTATAAGTTGTTCAACACCACATTGGCATTGGCATCTTTTCTTACTTCTATAACAATCCGCATGCCCCGGCGGTCAGATTCATCACGAAGATTGGAAATTCCTTCGATTTTTTTATCCCGAACGAGCTCAGCAATTTTTTCAATTAACTTCGCTTTATTCACTTGATATGGAATTTCTGTTACAACAATGGTTTCTTTTCCAGTCGAACTTGTTTCAATTTCCACTTTTGCACGCACAACAATTGTGCCACGTCCTGTTTCATAAGCGCGACGAATTCCGCTTCGTCCTAAAATAATCCCGCCTGTCGGAAAATCTGGCCCTGGAATAATTTCCATCAACTCATCTGTTGTAATTTCAGGATTTTCCGCTACTGCGATAACCGCATCAATTGTTTCTCCCAATTGATGCGGAGGAATATTTGTTGCCATACCAACAGCAATTCCTGAAGCTCCGTTTACGAGCAAGTTAGGGAACCGAGAAGGCAATACTTTTGGTTCCTTTTCAGTTCCGTCATAGTTTGGATCATAATCAATCGTATCTTTATTGATATCCCGAAGCATCTCCATCGCAATTTTTGACATGCGGGCTTCCGTATAACGCATGGCAGCAGCGCCGTCTCCATCAACTGAACCAAAGTTGCCATGTCCATCCACTAAAACGTAACGATAGCTAAAGTCCTGCGCCATCCGCACAAGTGCATCATAGATGGAAGAGTCTCCGTGGGGATGGTATTTCCCCATTACATCTCCTACGATGCGGGCACATTTTTTATACGGTTTATCTGAATGGTTTCCCAATTCATACATGCCGTAAAGAATACGGCGTTGAACAGGTTTCAAGCCGTCTCTCACATCCGGCAGGGCACGGGAAACAATGACGCTCATTGCATAATCTAAAAAAGATTTTTGAACTTCTTCGCTAATTTTCACTTGTTTGATTTCTGAATTAATATTTTCAGCCATGGATGAGCCCTCCTTTCATGCATATTAAACGTCTAGATTTTCAACATATACTGCATTTTCTTCAATAAATTGTCTACGGGGCTCTACTTCATCGCCCATTAGTTGTCTAAAGATTTGATCGGCTTTAATGGCATCATCCAATTGGATTTGAAGCAACGTACGTCTTTCTGGATCCATCGTTGTTTCCCATAGTTGTTCAGCATTCATTTCTCCTAAACCTTTATATCGTTGAATTGTAGGTTTTGGATTATCTGGAAGGCGTTTTAAAATTTCCTGAAGTTCTTCATCTGAATAACAGTACTCTACATGCTTTCCTTGCTTTACTTGATAAAGAGGCGGTTGGGCAGCATATACATATCCTGCTTCGATAAGCGGACGCATGAATCGGAAGAAGAATGTTAGCAATAGAATGCGGATATGTGCTCCATCGACATCAGCATCGGTCATAATGATGATTTTATGATATCGGGCTTTTTCTAGATCAAATTCATCCCCGATACCTGTACCAAAGGCTGTGATCATGGCGCGAATTTCCGCATTGGATAAAATGCGGTTTAAATTGGCTTTTTCCACATTTAAAATTTTTCCGCGCAAAGGCAAGATGGCTTGGAAGTAACGGTCACGACCTGATTTAGCCGATCCGCCCGCTGAATCCCCTTCGACAATGAAAATTTCAGATTCTGCCGGATTTGTAGAAGTACAGTCAGCAAGCTTCCCTGGTAAATTTGAAATTTCCAACGCTGATTTTCTTCTTGTAAATTCCCGGGCTTTTTTGGCCGCAACACGAGCTCTAGCAGCCATTATTCCTTTTTCAACAATTTTTCTAGCAATCGATGGATTTTCTAATAAAAATCGTTCAAAGCTTTCCGAAAAGATTTGGTTTGTAATGGCACTTACTTCCGAATTTCCTAATTTCGTTTTTGTTTGCCCTTCAAATTGAGGATTCGGATGTTTTACAGATATAATGGCAGTTAAACCTTCGCGGACATCTTCACCTGTTAAATTTGCATCGTTATCTTTAATCATGCCGCTTTTTCGTGCATATTCATTAATGACACGAGTCAAAGCCGTTTTAAACCCAGATTCATGGGTACCGCCTTCATAAGTGTTGATATTATTTGCAAAGGAATAAATGTCAGTGGAGTATCCCGCATTATATTGCAATGCAATTTCAACGGAAATTCCATCCTTTTCCCCCATAATATCAATCGTTTCATGAATCGGCTCTTTCGACTCATTTAGATGCTCTACATACTCTCGAATTCCGCCTTCGTAATAATAAGTATCAGAATGCACTTCATCCCCGCGCTCATCTGTCAATGTCAGCCTAATGCCGCGGTTTAAATAAGCCAGTTCACGCAAGCGGGTTGCCAATGTCTCGTAATCATATACAGTCGTTTCCTTAAAAATTTCCGGATCCGCTTTAAAACGTGTTGTCGTTCCAGTTTCATCTGTATCTCCCAACACTTTTAGCGGTACAACCGTATTCCCTCTAGCAAACTTAATATAATAAATATGACCATCCCGTTTTACATACACTTCAGTTTCTTCGGAAAGCGCATTTACTACAGAAGCTCCAACACCATGCAAACCTCCGGAAACTTTATAGCCGCCGCTTCCAAATTTTCCTCCAGCGTGGAGTACAGTCATAATTACTTCAACGGCAGGAATACCCATTTTTTCATGGATGCTTACCGGTATCCCCCTGCCGTTATCTTCCACACGAATCCAATTATCTTTTTCTATCGTTACATGAATTTTATCGCAATAACCAGCTAATGCTTCATCAATACTATTGTCTACAATCTCCCACACTAAATGGTGTAAACCTTTTGAATTTGTTGAACCAATATACATTCCTGGACGTTTGCGGACAGCTTCTAATCCTTCTAAAACTTGTATTTGTTCAGCATCATAATTTCCCTGAACTTTACTATCTTCTAAAGCCACCACGTTCACCTACTCTTTCATACCCTAGTATGCATTTATTTCATCACATAAAATCCTATAAAATCCAATGATCAACTATTCAGTCTCTATTTTTCCTTGTTTCACGTGAAACATTTTCGCATGTTGTAATGTCTCATGGTGAATTCCATCAACACTTGTAGTTGTCACAAATGTTTGTACTTCCCCTTGAATCGTATTCAGCAAATGTGATTGACGGAAATCATCCAATTCTGACAATACATCATCCAAAAGCAATATAGGTGATTCTCCTGTTTCTTGCTTAATTAATTCAATTTCAGCCAACTTTAAAGAAAGGGCAGTTGTCCTTTGTTGTCCTTGCGATCCATAAACCTGAACATCATAATCGTTGACTAAAAATTGCAAGTCATCACGATGAGGTCCGATGAGTGTCAGGCCCCTTTCCATTTCCTTTTCTTTCACTTGAGCGAATTTTTCCGCTAAGTATGTAGATATATCGGTGATGGACCAATCTTTATCAATTCCTTTGGTTGTGAAGTATTTTATTTTTAACTTTTCCATTCCTTGAGAGATGCCGGAATGGATCTTTTCCGCCCATTCCTGTAATAGATCAACAAATTCAAAACGCTTACGAATAATTTGTACAGCGGATTGAATATATTGTTCTGTGTAAATATCAAATAATACTTCATCGATTTTTTGTTTTTCTTGATAACTTTTCAATAACTGGTTTCTCTGCTTTAAGAGCTTATGGAAATTCAGCAGTTCATGCAAATAAACGGGGGAAATTTGGCCAATTTCCATATCAATAAAACGTCTGCGCACTTGCGGACTTCCTTTTACGATGTTCAAGTCCTCCGGCGCAAACATGACAACGTTAATTTGACCTATATAGTTACTTAGTTTCGATTGTTCAATATGGTTAACTTTTCCCTTTTTCCCTTTTTTAGTAATTAAAAGCTCCAAAGGAAAGCTAACATGTCGTTTTTTGATTTCCCCTTTTATTTTACCATAGTCTGTTTCCCAACGTATCAATTCTTTATCATTGCTCGTCCGGTGGGATTTGGCCATCGCCAATACATAGATGGATTCTAAAATATTCGTCTTTCCTTGGGCATTTTCTCCAATGAGGACATTGATTTTTGGAGAAAACTCTAAATTGAGAGATTCATAATTGCGGTAATTGGTAAGTTGTAAACGTTCAATAATCATTCCTTTTCTCCGTTCTTGTTTACAATTACATATCTTCCACAACCAGGAATATTGATGAAATCGCCATGTCTTAATTTTCGTCCACGTCGTCTTTCAATTTCACCGTTGACATACACATTGTTTTCTTCCAAATACCATTTGGCCATACCACCAGAGCCGATCACATTGGTCACTTTCAACACCTGACCGAGCGTGATGAATTCCGTGTCAATAACTAATTCATTCAAATAAATTCAGCCTCCGTTAAACGAACATCTATCAATTAATCTTACCTTAATTTTCGCCAATAAGCCAGAAAAGCAACGGATGCCTACCTTAATTTTTGACGAAAAGCTTCTAATTCAAACCTTTATTCATGCTTACATACTTCTCCAATCAGAATTAAAAAACGAATATTAAAATCGTTTCAACTAAAATTTTTTGATTTTTAGTATAAAAAAAGTTTCACAACATATAATGTCGTAAAACCTGCCGCCAAATCCCGTGTTTTAATGAAAGACCCAATACGTTTTGAGTAAAAAAAATGTGTAGACAAGCCTGAAATTCGGCTATATCTACACTTTTCAAAAATTAATATGTTCTCACCGGCAGTATCAACTGAAGGATGGCATCATCATTCACTGAACGTAGAATGAATGGTCTCATTGCACCGGTAAATTGAATGATTACTTCCTGCCCTTGCCCATCAATCGCTTTTAATGCTTCCATCATGTATTTTGCACTAAATGAAATAACCAGTTCTTCACCTTCGTTTGAGTGAACCGGAATTTGTTCTTCCACTTTTCCGATTTCCGGTGAATTGGATGAAATTTTCACACCTTCATCTTCCAATGTTTCAAAACGGACAACGTTGTTCCGATCTTCTCTGGCCACAAGAGAGGCGCGGTCAATTGCTTGCAATAATGTTTTTCCATCCAACGTAATATTGGTTTTGAATTCCGTTGGTATTAAGCGGGAAGTATCCGGATAATTTCCTTCCAGCAAACGGGAGAAGAATAATACGTGATCCGTTTTGAATAAAATTTGTTGGTTGGACATTGTGATTTCAACAGGATTGCTTGTTTCATCCAAAATTTTATTCAATTCATTGAGACTTTTTCCAGGAATGACGATTGACTCAATATCGCCCGGTAAAGTTTCCAGTTTCACTTTTCTCCGCGCCAAACGATGGCTATCTGTTGCAACACAGATCAATTCGTCGTTTTCTATCATCCATTTTACCCCTGTGAGCACAGGTCTGCTTTCGCTTGTTGCAACCGCAAATACTGTTTCGCGAATAATCGCTTTCAATAAATCGGCCGGTATTTCGAATTTATTATCGTTGGAGATCTCCGGCAATAACGGATATTCGGATGCATCCAAACCGATCAAATGGAATTCCGTTTTTCCTGAGCGAATATGAGTTTGAAAATCATTCACCACTTCGATTTCAACATCATTTGTAGGAAGTTTTCTTACGATTTCGTTGAACATTCGGGCTTGTAAAACGATGGATCCAGTTTCCACAATGTTGATAATTTGATCGCCGTTTTCTTCGGCTGGAATAAATGTTTGGATGGTGATATCTGCATCTGATCCTGTCAACAGAATGCCGTTGTTTCTGACATCTATTTTTATCCCGGTCAGGATAGGGATCGTTGTTTTGGAACTGATGGCTTTTGTTACATCATTTAGCCCATCCAACAGTCGATCTCGCATGATTTCAAATTTCATCGTCATACCTCACTTATTAAATTATTATTTTTTAAAATAAAAAGAGTAGGAATAGTAATAGTCGCTGTGGATTTGTGGATAAGCGTGATTTTTTCTGTTCAGACAACATATCCACATGTTAATACATTGTGAATAACCCTGTAAAAGAAAATGAAGGTTATCCACAACCTTATTTGCCAAGCATGCTGCGAATCCGCTTGATTTCTTCCTGCAGATGTTGATCCACTTTTAACAATTTTTCAATCTTCTCATGAGCATGAATAACCGTTGTGTGATCTCTTCCACCAAATTCTTCCCCAATTTTAGGCAAAGAAAAATCCGTTAATTCTCTTGATAAATACATCGCCACTTGTCGGGGGAATGCAATGGATTTTGTGCGTTTTTTTGAAGTGAAATCCTCTAATCGGATATTGAAATGTTCCCCCACAACCTTTTGAATGTCCTGAATTGTTACTGTTTTTGGTTTTGTGTTAGGCATTATGTCTTTTAACGCTTCTTGTGCCAATTCTACGGTGATGTCCTGATTAACTAAAGACGAATAAGCGACGACACGAATCAATGCTCCTTCCAGCTCGCGAATATTCGTGTCAATTTGGTTTGCTATGTAATGCATCACTTCATTCGGTATATCAAGTCCATCCGCTTTTGCCTTTTTGCGCAAGATCGCTATCCGCGTTTCCAGATCCGGAGGGGTGATGTCCGTAATCAATCCCCATTCAAACCGTGAGCGCAGGCGATCTTCCAATGTCGGAATTTCTTTTGGTGGACGGTCACTGGAAATGACGATTTGTTTTGATTCCGTATGCAATGTATTGAATGTGTGGAAAAATTCCTCTTGAGTTGATTCTTTTCCAGCCAAAAATTGAATATCATCAATTAATAATACATCCACGTTGCGATATTTGTTTCGGAAGTCTTCGGCCTTATTATCCCGGATTGAGTTGATGAACTCATTTGTAAATTTTTCTGAAGATAAATAGACCACTTTCGCATTTGGATTATGTTCAAGAACATAATGGCCGATTGCATGCATTAAATGGGTTTTTCCTAAACCAACCCCACCGTAAATGAACAATGGATTGTAGGCTTTGGCAGGTGCTTCCGCAACCGCGAGAGATGCTGCATGGGCGAAACGGTTGCCAGAACCGATGACAAAGGTATCAAAGGTATATTTAGGATTAAGCATGCTATGTGGGCTTTCTTGAGGCTCATTTGACTTCGTTTGAATGACCGGTGCCGGAATATCAAAATCATCGTTGTCCTGATCCTTTTGAACAACAAATTTAATATACAGATCTTCTCCGGTTAATTCGGACAAGATTCCCGCAATTAAATGTACATAGTGGTTTTCGAGCCATTCACGCGCGAAAGAAGTGGGCGCCGCGATTGTCACATTATTTCCTTTGTAAGAGAGCAATTTAGTCGATTTTAACCACGTCTCAAAGCTTGGTTTTGAAATTTGTTGCTCTACTCGGGCCAGGACCTTGCTCCATAACTCGTCTAAATGTTCCAAGCTTGTGACTCCTTTACTAAATATTTTTTTACAGTTTATATGAAAAACGGATCCATCATTTATTATTAAAACACAAAATCACAACCTGTGGATAACTTTTTCCATAGGTTGTGTTTATTTTTATCCACAGGTTATTAACAGTTGGGGATAAAATATTTCCCAAGATACTTTTCCACAAGGTAAAGCACAATTATCCTATCAAAAAAATTAAGCAGTTTCAATAGCTCCATAAACTTATCCACATTATTCATACGAATCCGTAAATTTTTTTCCACAAGGTATGTTTATGTGAAAAAGTTGTCAATAACAATTGTGGATAAAAAAATGGTGAAAAAAATTATCCACAATCCTTGTGATTATCTACAACTATTCTGTGGATAATTTATTAAAATATTTTGAAAATATCCCAAGGGGTTTTTTCACTTTCCTGTAATTAATCGCTATTTGACAATCTGAATGTAGTTTTTATATAATAGTCAGGTCTATATGTAAAAATTGAAACTGAACAATCACTTTGGAGGTGTAAATATAGATGAAACGCACATATCAACCATCAAAACTTAAGCGCAAAAAAGAACACGGATTCCGTAAACGCATGAGCACAAAAAACGGTCGTAAAGTTTTAGCAGCACGTCGTCGTAAAGGAAGAAAAGTATTATCTGCATAAGTCCACTGATTCTTCAGTGGTCTTTTTTTTCTCAATTTTAGAAAAGAAAAGCAGGTGATCGAGTGAGGAAGCGCCAGAGGATAAAGAAAAATAAAGAATTTCAGCAAGTGTTTAAAGAAGGGAAATCTTACGCAAATCGCCAGTTTGTCATATATTGTTTGCCAAAGGAAGGACAAAAGGAATTTCGAATCGGCCTTTCGGTGGGAAAAAAAATCGGGAATGCCGTTACACGGAATCAAGTGAAGCGCTATATCCGACAAGTTTTTTTTGAATTAAAAGATGAAATCCGTCAAGATATGGATTATGTCATTATCGCCAGATTGCCGGCGGCCGATTTAAATTACCATGAAACGAAAAAAAGTTTGGAACATGTATTAAAAATTTCTAAGGCATTGAATAGAAGAAAAGAGGAATAAGGTAATTTTCCTTCGCTTTGTAAGCGCCATCAATTTTGTGCCGATGGAAATGAAACTATCTGTGGAGCAAAGGCGTAAAATCATGGTAAAATAGCTGAAGATGATGAAAAAAAGAAGAAAGATCTGTAAAACTGTAGGAGGAGCAGCGTTGAAAAAAAAATATTGGATACTGTTAACCTTATCTATAGCCACCATCTTGCTTAGCGGCTGTACCGAATATCGCGAACCGATTTCAGAAGACAGCGAAGGTTTTTGGAATCAATTTATTGTTTGGCCGATCGTCTCCATTATCAAATATTTCTCAGATCTATTAGGATCTTATGGATTGGGAATTATCGCTGTCACAATTATCATTCGATTGGCAATTCTTCCGCTCACAATAAAACAGGTGCAGAGTTCGAAAAAAATGCAGGAACTGCAACCAAAAATGCAGGAACTTCAAAAGAAATACAGTTCAAAAGATGCTGTAACACAACAAAAATATCAACAAGAATTGATGGAATTAATGAAAACAAGCGGCGTCAATCCAATGATGGGCTGCTTACCTGCTTTGATTCAAATGCCGATCATCATCGGACTCTATCATGCGATCAGCCGGATGAATGTGACACCGGAGTTTGAACTTGGCACGTTTCTCGTTTTCCCATTGGCGGAACCAAGTATTGTTCTAGCTATTGCGGCCGGCGTCATCCAATATATTGTATTAATGACTGGTCCGGCGGTGGACAATCCTCAAATGAAAATGATGTTATATATTATGCCTCTGATGATCATTGGATTTGGTATGGCCTTACCGGCGGCATTGTCATTATATTGGGTGGTCGGAAATATTATTTCAGTAGTGCAAAATATCTTTATTTATAAGAAACCTTGGGAAAAGAAGGAATCTGAAAAACCTGCGACAACTGGAGGAGCGAAAAAGTGAAACAAATAACACAAACTGGCTCAACGAAGGATGAAGCAATCGCTTTAGCGTTACAACAGCTTGGGGCGACACGGGATCAAGTGGAAATAGAGGTATTGCAAGAAGCAAAAAAGGGGTTTTTGGGATTTGGTGCCCGTCCTGCAGAGGTTCGGGTAACTTTAATTGAACCTTTGACAGAAGAAAAAGAAATTCAAGAAGAAATCCCATCGGAAAAGGATGAACCGGAAACAGTTGTTGAAGCGGTTGAACCAAATGAAATAAAGGGCGAGAATGCAATACAAACAATGGATGAGGTTCAGGAAGATTACGCTGATCCTATCGAAAGTACCGTTCAATATTTGACAGACATCGCAAAAGCATTGGGAATTAACGATTTGAAAATTGAAACGGAAACGGAAGGTAAAACGATTCTTTTCAAACTGGAAAGTGAAAAGGCGGCACTCCTTATTGGAAAACACGGAAGCAATTTAAATGCTTTGCAACAATTAACCCAATTGGTTGTAAGCAAAAATGCAAAATCATATGTGACGGTAAGTCTGGATGTTGAAAACTATCGCGAGCGCCGTCAAATTGCTTTGGAGCAATTGGCTGAGCGAATGGCGGACAAGGCAATCCGGACAGGAAAAAAAGTTGCATTGGAACCGATGCCTTCTTACGAACGGAAAATTATCCATAATGCTTTAGCGAATCGGTTGGATGTGGAAACATATTCGGAAGGCGTGGAACCGAATCGCCATCTAGTCATCGAACCGGTGAAATAAATTTGATCTATCGAAAAGATAGATCTTTTTTTTTGGCTGTTTTTTGATGAAACAAAACTATCCACATGTGGAAAAGTTACTATACTTTCGATTTAATGTGATTTGTGTTAATCTATTTTGTTAGTGAGAAGTTCGGAAAGTATCCACATGTGGATAGGTAAAGGAGTGAATGAATTGGAAACAGATACAATTGCTGCGATATCCACACCGATGGGAGAAGGGGCCATTGCCATCGTTCGTTTAAGCGGGGATGAAGCCGTTCAAATAGCGGATAAAATATTCAAATCCCCCAATAATAAAAAATTACAAGACCAACCAACTCATACAATTCATTACGGCCATCTAATCGATCCGAAAACGGAAAAAGCGGTGGAAGAAGTGATGGTATCGGTCATGAGGGCTCCGAAAACATTCACACGTGAGGATGTTGTGGAAATCAACTGTCACGGGGGAATTGTTTCCGTTAACCGGGTGTTGAACCTTGTGTTAAGAAATGGAGCACGTCTGGCTGAACCTGGCGAATTTACGAAGCGCGCTTTCTTAAATGGACGTATTGACTTATCGCAAGCTGAAGCGGTGATGGATTTAATCCGGGCAAAAACGGACCGAGCGATGAATATTGCCCTTAATCAAATGGAAGGAAAACTCTCAAAATTAATTAAAGAGTTGCGACAAGCGTTGATTGAAACATTGGCCCATGTGGAAGTGAACATCGATTATCCGGAATATGATGATGTGGAAGAAATGACCGTTCCAATGTTGCTTGAAAAATGTACATGGGTGCGGGATGAAATAAAAAAATTACTTCAAACCTCCAGCCAAGGGAAAATATTGCGTGAAGGCTTGTCAACGGTGATTTTGGGAAGACCGAATGTGGGAAAATCATCGCTATTAAATACATTGGTGCAAGAAAATAAAGCCATTGTCACAGATATCGCAGGGACAACTCGTGATATTATAGAAGAGTATGTCAACATCCGCGGTGTCCCTTTACGTTTAGTGGATACGGCCGGAATTCGTGAAACCGAAGATATCGTTGAACGGATAGGGGTGGAAAGATCCCGGCAGGTGTTAAAAGAAGCGGATTTGATATTACTTGTATTAAATGGTGCTGAACCATTGACAGAGGAAGATGAACGTTTATTTGAGACGATACGGAACATGAATTTTATCGTCGTTGTCAATAAAACCGATTTGCCGCAGCGGATCGATTTGGAAAAAGTGAAGGCCCTTGCAAACGGCAGAAGAATGGTAACGACTTCTTTATTAAAAGAAGAAGGCGTGGAGGAATTGGAAGAAGCGATCGCTGAATTGTTCTTTGAAGGGCAGATCGAATCCGATGACTTAACGTATGTTTCCAATGCACGGCATATTTCCGTATTGCAAAAGGCATTGGATGCCATTGAAGATGCCATTCAATCGGCCGAAGCCGGCGTGCCCGTGGATATTGTCCAAATCGATGTGACGAGAACGTGGGAATTGCTCGGTGAAATTATCGGTGACACCGTTCATGAAAGTTTGATTGATCAGTTGTTCTCACAATTCTGTTTAGGAAAATAAATTGAAACTTACGAATAGAAGGGAAGATTTTTTCGGCATGACAAATTACGAAGCAGGAATTTATGATGTCATAGTGGTCGGTGCCGGTCATGCTGGTGTGGAAGCAGCCCATGCTGCTGCAAAAATGGGGGCAAAAACCCTCATGTTGACAATCAGCTTGGAAAATATCGCTTTTATGCCTTGTAATCCATCCATCGGCGGTCCTGCAAAAGGGATTGTCGTACGGGAAATTGATGCATTGGGCGGTTTAATGGGGAAAGTCATTGATAGAACTCATGTTCAAATGAGAATGTTGAACACCGGAAAAGGTCCGGCGGTTCGGGCATTGCGGGCTCAAGCGGATAAAGTGTTATACCAACGCGAAATGAAACGCGTCTTGGAAAAACAGGAGAACCTTCATATCCAACAAGCGATGGTGGAAGAGTTAATTATTGAAGATGGAGAAGTAAAAGGGGTTATTACAAGAACAGGCGGAGTTTTCCGGGGAAACGCGGTCATTTTGACAACAGGGACGTATTTGCGCGGAGAAATTATCATCGGTGATATCAAATATTCTAGCGGACCTAACAACATGCAGCCTTCCATTAAGCTTGCCGATCAATTAAAAGAGTTGGGCTTTGACATTGTGCGCTTTAAAACGGGGACACCGCCTCGCTTAAACGGAAGAACGGTTGATTATAGCAAAATGGAAATTCAACCGGGTGATGATGTACCAAGGGCATTCAGCTATGAAACGACGGAATATATTATGGATCAAATCCCATGCTGGTTGACGTATACATCACCGGAAACCCATGAGATCATCAACAGCAATTTGGATAAAGCACCGATGTTTACGGGTCTCATTACAGGTCCTGGCCCAAGATATTGTCCATCCATCGAAACAAAGGTCGTTCGTTTCAATGATAAACCCCGTCATCAAATCTTTATTGAACCGGAAGGACGGGAAACGGATGAAGTCTATGTGCAAGGTTTATCAACGAGCATGCCGGAAGATATTCAATTGAAGATGATCGCTTCCATTCCTGGATTGGAAAATGCCCAAATGATGCGTCCTGGTTACGCCATCGAGTATGATGCGATTGTTCCGACCCAATTGTGGCCAACCCTTGAAACAAAGCGGATCAAACACCTTTATACAGCCGGCCAAATCAATGGTACAAGCGGCTACGAAGAGGCGGCTGGCCAAGGAATCATTGCAGGAATCAACGCAGCAGCTAAAGTATTGGGAAAAGAAGAACTCATTTTGAAACGTTCAGAAGCCTATATCGGCGTGTTAATTGATGATTTGGTGACGAAAGGGACAAATGAGCCATACCGCTTGCTGACATCCCGTGCAGAATATCGCCTTCTTCTCAGACATGACAATGCAGACCTGCGCTTAACAGATATCGGTTATAAAGTGGGATTAATTTCAGAAGAACGTTATCAAAAATTCTTGAAAAAGAAAGAACAAATCGTAAATGAAATGGCCCGTCTCCGTGAAGTGATCATCAAACCGAATGAGAAAACGCAAGAAGTGATCCGTTCCGTTGGCGGTTCGGAATTAAAAGACGGTATCCGCGCGGCTGACTTGTTGAGACGCCCTGAAATGACTTATGACTTGGTGGCAACACTTACGCCGCCGGAAGAAGAATTAAGCGAAGAAGTAAAAGAGCAAGTGGAAATCCAAATCAAATATGAAGGTTACATCCAAAAAGCATTGCAACAAGTGGAACGTCTTCATAAATTGGAAAGCAAAAAAATACCTGAAGATATCGATTATGATGATGTGCCAAACTTGGCCTCCGAAGCCCGTGAAAAATTAAAAGAAGTGCGTCCGTTAACCATTGCCCAAGCTTCACGGATATCCGGAGTGAATCCGGCCGATATATCCATTTTGCTTGTGTACATTGAACAAGGAAAAATTGCAAGAATCAGCAACTCTTAACAAAATAAAGCGTTCGAGCAATCTTTATCTCGAACGCTTATTTGTTATATGCATAATAGAAAAACACTATTTGAAAAGGAGCAAGAAATGAACGAGCAACTTTTTATCCAAAGCTTAAAAGATAACGGGATTGAGTTGAACGGAACACAGGTCGAACAGTTTCGCAAATATTTTGAAATTCTTGTTGAATGGAACGAAAAAATGAATTTAACGGCCATTACCGATTTGGAAGGGGTATATTTAAAGCATTTTTATGACTCCATCAGTGCCGCTTTTTACTTTGACTTTACAAAAGTCGAAACCCTTTGCGATGTTGGGGCAGGTGCCGGATTCCCAAGCATTCCGCTGAAAATCTGCCACCCTCATTTAAAGGTCACGATTGTGGATTCTTTAAATAAACGCATTACATTTTTAAATCATTTAAGTGAACAATTAAACTTGGACAATTGCCATTTTGTCCATGCGAGAGCGGAAGAATTCGGTCAAAATCCAGCCTATCGTGAACAGTTTGATATTGTCACAGCAAGAGCCGTGGCCCGATTGAATGTGCTTTCGGAACTTTGCATTCCTCTGGCAAAAGAGGGCGGATATTTTCTTGCATTAAAAGCGGCTGCTGCCGATGAAGAGTTTAAAGAAGCGAAAAAAGCCATCCAAGTGCTCGGGGCAACTTTGAAAGAAAAATTTGATTATCATTTGCCAATTGAACATAGTGAACGAACAATCTTTGTTTTTGAAAAAATCAAAAAAACACCAAAAAAATATCCAAGAAAACCCGGTGTACCAAACAAATCGCCGATCAAATAAGGCAATTGCGTCAATCTCCTTTTAATTGTCCCATAATTCTTTTCGGTTAAAAGGAAATTTCATGTATAATTATTAATTAATTATAGTAGGCCAATAATAGATTCAACCATTCTATTTCTTTAGATTCTGGATGGATCGTTTCACGTGAAACTTATTTAATAGATCCGGGACTGGAAAAATATAATTTATATTATTCATGACGATTTCATAGATTTTACTTCTATTAGACTCTGTACAAAACATATAGAATATTAAATAATAAAATATAGTGCAGATAGTTTCCAAAAGGTGGTGCCATTGAATGAAAAGTCCTTTTTCACGATTTTTTGGAGGCGGAGAAAAACTGGCTTCTGAAAAAAAAAGTGAAATAGAATTGGAAGATAAAGAGAAAAAGCATTCGGAAGAAGTAGTAAAAATTCCGATTGATCAAATTGTACCGAACCGATATCAGCCACGCACAGTTTTTGATGAAGAGAAAATTGAAGAATTATCTCGGACGATTCATACCCATGGAGTGATTCAACCAATCGTCGTTCGCCGTCTGGAAGATAACCGATACGAAATTATTGCGGGAGAAAGACGGTACCGTGCGATAAAAAAATTGAACTGGACGGAAGTACCTGCAATTGTTCGGGATTTAAATGATAAAGAAACCGCATCAATCGCGTTAATTGAAAACTTGCAACGGGAAGAATTGACGGCAATTGAAGAAGCTTTGGCTTATCAGCAGCTGATTGAGCTTCATCATTTGACGCAGGAAGCGCTGGCTCAACGCCTTGGAAAAGGGCAATCCACCATTGCAAATAAATTAAGGCTTTTAAAATTGCCGAAATATGTTCAAGACGCCATTTTAAAGCGGGAAATTACCGAGCGGCATGCGCGGGCGTTAATCGGCATCAAAGATGAAGAATTGCAAATGAAGTTGGTTGATTTAATCAAGGAAAATGATTGGAACGTTCGCCAACTTGAGGAATATATTCAGCAATTCACGAAAGCGAATGAAACGGAAGAAGAGAAAAAAGCGAAACCAAAACGCAAAGCAATCAGCAAAGATATCCGCATTGCGTTAAATACAATCAAACAATCTTTATCGATGGTATCAAAAAGCGGAATCCATATAAAAACGGAAGAAGAAGATACGGAAGATTATTATCAAATCACAGTGAAAATCCCTAAGAAAAAATCGTGATGGTTTCACGTGAAACGGAAGGTCGTCTCTTTATGACAGGAGGCGGCCGCTTTTTCTATATAAAATTTTTCAGAAATAATAGCATATAGAATACAACTTGGTTATAAATTTGATAGAATGAAAGAGGTAAAAAAATTATCATTGTACAATAGATTATCAATCATTTGATAAAGATGAAAGCAGGTGCACAAAATTGGGAAGAATTATTGCAATCGCCAACCAAAAAGGCGGTGTTGGTAAAACGACAACATCAGTGAATTTGAGCGCTTGCCTTGCTTATTTAGGAAAAAAAGTATTGCTGATTGACATCGATCCTCAAGGAAATGCGACAAGCGGAGTCGGCATAAGCAAAGGGGAAACATCCAGCTGTATATATGATGTACTGATCGATGATGAAGATGTAAAAAAAGTCATACAACAAACGAAAGTAGAAAATTTATATGTCATACCGGCCACGATTTCATTGGCAGGAGCAGAAATCGAACTAGTTTCCACCATTTCACGGGAAGTGCGTTTAAAACACGCATTGGAAGACATCAAAAGTGATTATGATTATATCATTATAGATTGCCCTCCATCTTTAGGCTTGTTGACAATCAACGCCTTGACAGCCTCCGATGCAGTCATCATTCCAGTTCAATGTGAATATTACGCCTTAGAGGGTCTCAGTCAATTATTATCAACGGTCAGATTGGTACAAAAACATTTAAATCCAAGTTTGACAATTGACGGTGTTTTATTGACGATGTTGGATGCTCGCACAAATCTGGGACTCCAAGTCATTGAGGAAGTAAAAAAATATTTCCAGGATAAAGTTTATAAAACTATCATTCCTCGAAATGTCCGGTTAAGCGAAGCACCAAGTTTTGGAGAACCGATTATCATCTATGATCCGAAATCTCGCGGCGCTGAAGTGTATTTAGAGTTGGCAAGGGAAGTGATTAAAAATGGCTAGAGGACTAGGAAAAGGGATAGGAGCTCTATTTCCTTCTGAAACGTTGGAGTCCATTCAAAAAGATGAACATGTTGAAAAAATTCCATTGCAAAAACTTGTAGCGAACCCGTTTCAACCACGGAAGAAATTTGATGATGAAGCGATTGGGGAATTGGCTCAATCCATTCGAGAACACGGCATCATCCAACCCATCGTAGTAAGAAAAAAAGGGAAAAAATATGAAATTGTCGTAGGAGAACGCAGATACCGCGCGGCAAAATTGGCAAACTTGGAAGAAATCCCGGCAATTATTAAAGAAATGACAGAAGAACAGATGATGGAACTGGCAATCTTGGAAAATTTACAGCGAGAAGACTTGACACCAATTGAAGAAGCGGAGGCCTATCAAAATTTGATTGAGAAATTAAATTTCACGCAGGATGATTTGGCCAAACGGTTAGGGAAAAGCCGTCCGCATATCACAAATATGATCCGATTGCTCCAATTGCCGGAAGAAGTAAGGCAAATGCTGAATGAGGGCCAACTTTCAATGGGTCACGGAAGGGCGTTATTAGGTTTAAAAAATAAAAGACAAATGATTGAGGTAGCGAAGAAAACGATTAATCAATCATTGAATGTACGCCAATTGGAAGCATTGATTAAACAATTGAATGAAAATGTTTCACGTGAAACAAAAAAGAAGACTCCGAAAAAGGATATTTTTGTCCAGGCTACTGAATCACAGTTAAGAGAATTCTTTGGAACAAATGTTCAAATAAAGAAAACAAAAAACAAAGGAAAAATCGAGATTGAATTTTACTCGGAAGATGATTTGGAACGAATTTTGGAAATATTAAATTTGGATCATGATGAGATGTAATAAGGGCGCCAGTTACGGCGCTCTATTTTTACAGAGAAAGAGGATCACTACATATGGTACTGTTTGGAACAATCGTTAATGCATTATTGATTATCATCGGTTCGATCATCGGCCGCTTTCTGGGCAATTTGCCGGAAAAAATGAAAAGCACTTTGCTTTCCATTATTGGCTTGGCTGTGGCTTTGCTGGGGATCCAAATGGGATTGGAAACGAGCAACTTTATTATCTTGATTTTCAGTTTGGTCGTTGGAGCAATTATAGGGGAATGGATTGATTTGGATTCCCTATTCAACAGATTTGGAAAATGGATGGAAAGTATAATTGTCAAAAATAAAGAATCAAACAGCAACATAGCAGAAGGATTCATTACAGCATCCCTTATTTTTGTCATTGGCTCAATGGGTATCATCGGTGCGTTGGACAGCGGATTAAGAAATGATCATGATATCCTCATTACCAAAGGAATTATTGACGGTTTTACATCCATTATCTTGACATCGACATTAGGGATGGGAGTATTATTGTCAGCTTTTCCGGTGTTGATTTATCAAGGCTTGATCGCCGTTTTTTCCGGATTGATCAGTAAATATATCCCTGAAGCGGCATTGAATCTTTTTATTCAAGAAATGACCGCAACGGGCGGCGTCATGATTTTGGCGATTGGCTTAAACATTGCAGGATTAACGAAAATTCGGATAGCCAATTTGCTTCCAGGCATTGTTGTAGTGGCCGTCATGGTTGCCATATTGTTTCCTTTTCAATAGATGACGTTGATAAGCAAGGAGCATCGCCCGGGCAATTTTATGGCTCATTGAATAAGTGACATGTAATCGGGTGTTTTGCAAAACAAGCATTTCCATAAACCCTCCCACGTTGACCACGCCTTTAATGGAAATGTCACCGATGGGAGGCAATTCTTTATTGACCGCTTTTCCAGGAAATAGAGGGCCTTGTTCCACAATGATTTGACCGATGCTTTTTTCCCTGCCAAGGCAAGCGTCAATAGCTACGACAAAAGGAAAAGTGGTCATTTGTTGTAATTCCTTGACAGTCAATGATAAATTGGTAGCATGAAGAGGATTTTCCAACGTTCCAATGATTCTGAATGGAAAATGATAATTGGAGAGCAAACTTCCCGTTAACGGTCCTAATGCATCACCGGTTGAGCGATCTGTACCGATGCAGCAAAAAACGAGATTCTCATGTTCAAAAGGGATATGCTGTAAAAACAATTCGCTTAAACGCCAGATTGCTCCGGTTTCTTCATAATGAATGGCCGTTTTCAGTGGTTCTTTGGAGATATTTTGCATACAATTCCTACTTTCATTTTATGTTTTAATCATGGAATGCCTATATTATTTTTTAGAAGTATAACCATTAATTTACTTTTATATTCCAGAGGTGGGAAAATGTCGGAAGATAAGGTAGAAATTGTGGAAACCGTGGAAAATGAAACAAAAGATTTTGTAAGTATCAGCCAAAAAATATGGGAATATTTTTCAAGCGAACAGTTTTGGGATTTCATTGTCGGTGCATCTATCAAAATCCTAGCCATTATGTTGGTTTCTTATATCGTTGTATTTATAGGAAAACGCATTATTGCGCGATTTTTTAAACTCAGAATGAAATCGCCATTAAAATATTCTGAACGAAGGCAAAAAACGCTCTTAAAATTGTCGCAAAGCGTGTTGTCTTACATCGTTTACTTTTCAGCGATCATCGGCGTATTGTCTTCATTGAATATCAATGTGGCAGGTTTGCTTGCCGGAGCAGGGATAGCCGGCCTTGCCATCGGTTTTGGCGCTCAAAACTTGGTCAAAGATGTGATTACCGGATTTTTCATTATTTTTGAAGATCAGTTCGGTGTCGGAGATTACGTTCGAATCAATTCTGCAAGCGCAGCGGAAGGGACCGTTACGGAAATCGGGTTAAGAACGACAAAAATAATTGGTTCAACCGGGGAAGTTTATATTATTCCGAACGGGCAGATTACGGAAGTGGTCAACTTTTCTTTGAACAACTCAAAAGCAATCATCGATATGCAAGTCGGCATTGAAGCGGATGTTGAAAAAATTGAAAAATTGGTGACGGAATATTTAAAAACGTTGCCTTCCAAATATGAAGAGTTGGTGGATGTACCGAAATTCGTTGGTGTCCAAAATGTGGCGGGGGCGGAAATGACGATTCGCATCACTGCCGAAACAAAACCTCAACAGCATTATGGCATCGCAAGAATCATTCGGAGAGATGTCAAAAAGATATTAGAGAAAAATGGAATTCCAATGGCTTATCCAAAAATGATGATATATGATTCTAGTAAAGCAATGTCGAGGGGAGATGAGAATGATGGAGACAAAAACGTTTAAATTGAATGACATTGTGGAAATGAAAAAGCCGCATCCATGCGGAACCAACGCCTGGAAAATTATCCGTATGGGGGCAGATATCAGAATCAAGTGTCAAGGATGCGGCCACAGTGTATTATTGCCTCGCAGGGAATTTGCGAAAAAAATGAAAAGGGTCATTCAAGAAGCGGAAGAATAATGTTTTCTCCAAAAATCATCAAAAAATGGCATCGTTCTGTTGATTATCCCCACCCAGCATCTTCAACGTGGGGATTTCATCATTTTGGGAAAAATGAATGGAAAATAGACTTTTTATGCCGAAATCCATATAATTAACACTAGTGTAAAAATAATAGTCATGTTTCTTATAAGAAAGGTAGTGAGTCGATGTCACTAACAGCTGGAATTGTCGGTCTGCCGAACGTAGGAAAGTCTACATTATTTAATGCGATTACAAAAGCGGGCGCCCTCGCGGCGAACTATCCTTTTGCGACAATTGATCCAAATGTGGGCGTTGTAGATGTGCCAGACCCTCGATTAGACAAACTGACAGAACTTGTAAAACCTCAGAAGAAAGTTCCAACATCTTTTGAATTTACAGATATTGCCGGTATCGTCAAAGGCGCTTCCAAAGGGGAAGGGTTAGGAAATAAATTCCTTTCCCACATTCGGGAAGTGGACGCGATTTGCCAAGTAGTGCGTTGTTTTGATGATGAAAACATCACCCACGTGGCAGGAAAAGTTGATCCAATAGCAGATATTGAAGTCATCAACTTGGAGCTGATTTTAGCCGATTTGGAATCGGTGGATAAACGTCTTCAAAGAGTAAGTAAAATCGCCAAACAAAAAGATAAAGACGCAATGATGGAAGAGCCGATTTTAATCAAAATCAAAGAAGCTCTTGAAAATGAAAAGCCGGCCCGCTCTGTGGAATTGACGGAAGATGAGAAAAAAGTAATCAAAGGATTGAATTTATTAACATTAAAGCCGATGCTTTATGTGGCAAACGTTTCGGAAGATGAAGTGGCGAATGCGGATGACAATGAATATGTAAAGCAAGTCCGCGCCTATGCAGAAGCGGAAGGCTCAAAGGTCATAACGGTTTGTGCAAAAATTGAGGAAGAAATTGCCCAATTAGATGAAGAGGAAAAGAAAATGTTCCTTGAAGAATTGGGTATCAAAGAATCAGGATTAGATCAGTTGATTCGCGCCGCTTATGATTTGCTTGGCCTTGCCACATACTTCACGGCGGGGGAAAAAGAAGTCCGCGCTTGGACATTCAAAAAAGGGATGAAAGCGCCGGAATGTGCAGGTATCATTCACTCCGACTTTGAACGCGGCTTCATCCGGGCGGAAACGGTTTCCTTTGAAGATTTATTGGCGGCAGGCTCTATGCAACAAGCGAAAGAACAAGGAAAAGTGCGCCTGGAAGGAAAAGACTACGTCGTGCAAGACGGCGATATCATGTTATTCCGATTCAATGTGTAATGAAAGCAAAGTGGAATTTACGTTAGGAGGAAGTAATGAACCCCTTAACCGTAAATCCCACTTTATTCTTTTGGATATACATACAATTTTGGCAGCTGGGGATCATCTTTTACAAGAGCGTCGTTTGGAAATTTCCGCAGCTCTTTATACATATAAAAATCACCAATCGCACCGGCAATCAAAAAAGCGCCTAATAAGAGAACCAACTGATTGTTGAATATTAACCCCATCACGGCTGGAATCATTCCCGTAGTCCAAAAGGGCAGCATCAGCGCTTTTTTCATTGCATGATTCGGCAACGGTTTTTTCGTGGTTGCATAGGCGACTCCCAATTTTGCGTTAATCCCGTAATCCAGCTGTTTCCATTTGGCTTTGCCAAAAATCACAAATCCGATCAAATGAAATAATTCATGCAAAACAATCAGTGCAAAATACCCCGCAAGAAATAACATGAAATTCCAAAAGGTGATTTCAAAGCGGAATTGATGATGAGCGATGCTGTTCAACGCTAAAAACAGGATGCTTAATGATGCGGTCAACCAAAAATTCACTTTTGCGATTTTCATGATATCCAATTCAATAATGGTCGGTTCTTTTTCTTCCATAAAACATTCAGCCCCTTTTCCCCATTATATCGAAATGACAAAGCCCAGAAAATCTCCGATAGCCATTCGATGTTTGTTGCTATTCATAAAAGTATATGTTACAATTCAAAGATGTGAGTAATAGAAATTTACTCCTTGCTCCCTTGAAATAAAGGAGAGCCAAAGTCCATAAGGAGGTGCAAAAAGCGATGAGAAAATATGAATTAATGTACATTATCCGCCCAGACATCGAAGAGGAAGAGAAAAAAGCGTTAGTGCAACGTTTTGATGAAATCCTTACTTCAAATGGTGCGGAAATCATCGAGTCAAAAGAATGGGGCAAACGTCGTCTTGCTTACGAAATTAAAAAATATCGCGAAGGTATCTACCATATCGTGAAAGCAAACGCTCCAGCAAAAGCAATCGATGAATATAACCGTTTAGCAAACATTAACGAAGACATCATTCGTCATATCGCTGTTCGTGACGAAGAATAATTCTATTGGAATTTAATGCTGAAGAGGAGGTTGTCAAATGATAAATCGTGTCGTATTGGTCGGTAGGCTGACGAAAGACCCGGAATTGCGATACACGCCAAGTGGAGTACCGGTAACTCGATTTACGGTTGCTGTAAATCGTACATTTACGAACCAACAAGGTGAAAGAGAAGCGGATTTCATTAGTTGTGTAGCATGGCGAAAACAAGCCGAAAACCTTGCAAACTACATGCGGAAAGGAAGCCTCATCGGCATCGATGGACGCATCCAAACCGGCAGTTATGAGGGTCCGGACGGCAAACGTGTTTATACAACTGAAGTCGTAGCTGATTCCGTGCAATTTTTGGAACCTAGAAGTGCCCAAGGACAACCGCCTGGAGGACAACCATCCTACGGTGCAGGACAACCTTCATACGGTGTTCCGCAATCAGATCCATTTGGCACACCATTCCCAAGTCAACCTCCTCAAAATCAGCCGAATTATACACGTGTAGATGAAGACCCATTTGCTTCAAGCAAAGGTCCGATTGAAGTTTCGGAAGACGATTTACCGTTCTAAGGTATTCGGATAACGGAGAAAGCATTCAAAAAGGAGGGAAATTCGATGGCACAACGTCGCGGAGGTCGCAAACGTCGCAAAGTTTGCTACTTTACTTCAAATAACATTACACACATCGACTACAAAGATGTAGATTTACTTAAAAAATTCATTTCTGAACGCGGAAAAATCCTTCCACGTCGCGTAACTGGTACAAGTGCAAAATATCAACGCAAATTAACTACAGCGATTAAACGCGCTCGTATCATGGCGCTTCTTCCATTCGTAGCGGAAGATAAATAATAAATGGATGAAACCAACAGAGGCTGTGAATCAGCTTCTGTTGGTTTTTGTTTTTTTTTCCTAAATTCCCTTTGGCTTTATCGTAATTTTGTCCTACTTTATAAAAAATGGTACAATATACGAATGTAAAGATTTATTGAATTGTAAAAAAGGAAGGTATCTTATGCCGAACAATCAAACACAGAGGCTTACACATGGCGCAATGATGATTGCAATCTTTGCCATCCTCATTGCTATTGCATATTATGTACCAATCATCAGCTTAGTGGCGACATTGTTTGCACCATTGCCAATCGCTTGGTATAGCGCAAAATATGATCGCGCATCTTCCATTATTTTAGGAGTCCTTGGGTGCATTGTCACTTTTTTCTTTGGGGGAATCGTCATTTTGCCATTCTCCATGATTTTTGCTGTATGCGGCGTCGTCATGGGAGATGCATTGCGGACTGGAAAAAGTAAAGCATATTTATTTATGGCGACTGGAATATCGTTATTAATTACTTTTGCAATTCAATATATCATTTCTGTAAAGCTGTTTAATATGGATTTTATTAAAGAATCCTTTCAATTAATGCGCGACAGCTATATGCAATCTTTTCAATTCGCAGAAAATCTCACTGGTGAAACGCCCATCACCGAAGAAGTATTGAATTTAATGTTCCAACAGATGGAGATTGCCATTCCTGCTACGGTTACATTGGCCGTATTCTTCATGGCATTTCTTTTGATTTCAATAAATTTGCCGATATTAAAACGCCTGGGCATTGCTGTTCCAAAATTTAGCGCTTTTAAAGATTTACGCTTGCCTCGTACAATTTTATGGATTTATTTGATTGTTTTATCAATTCAATTGTTTGTTCGCCCTGAATTAGGAACATCACTATATATAATTATTTTGAATTTTTCAATGGTGTTATGGGTGTTGTTAACCATTCAAGGCATTTCTTTCCTGCACTTTGTATTGGATGCTTATAAGGCACCAAAGTTTCTGAAGGGATTAGCGACCGTCTTGTCGATTCCGCTGTATAATTTTGTGATGCTCATTGGAATTTTAGATTTAGGTTTCGATATCCGTTCATACGTGTCAGGGAAGATTCGAAAGTAAGGGGCTGATTACATGGATACTTACAGGAAGCGGAAAATCCATTATCCACTTCTCCATTTGGCATTATTCGGGTTAGTGGGGATCGTTGGATTATTTGTTTTGAATGTCTGGATTGGAGCAGCTTTTACTTTATTGGTTGCCATTGTCATCATCCATGATTGGCGAAAAGAAAAAATATCCCATCTGGCGATTGAAAAATATATTGAATCTTTGGCATTTCGAATGAAAAAAGTCGGGCAGGAAGCTCTATTGGAGATGCCGATAGGAGTCGTATTAATCAACGATAAATATGAAATTGAATGGGCAAACCCGTACATGACGAGGCTTATGGGGATGCCGACGTTGACAGGTCAAGATTTGTTTGTTCTATCTGAAGAATTGCAAAATATTCGAAAATCCGATGAGAAACAAAATTGCGTTGTAACCATTCAGGATCGTAAATTCAAAGTCCTTCATAAACAAGAAGAAAAGCTGCTCTATTTCTTTGATGTAACCGATCAAGTGGAAATCGAAAAACAATATCATGACGATCGGACGGTCATCGCCATTCTGTTCATTGACAACTATGATGATATTACCCAGGGAATGGATGATCAAACAAAGAGCATGACGAATTCAACGGTGACATCCATCATCAATGATTGGGCGGAAGAACACGACATTTATATCAAACGGATTGATACGGACCGCTTTTTGGCGGTTATGAATGAAGCCACTTTAAATGAATTGGAGAAAAAGAAATTCTCCATTTTGGATGATGTCCGTGAAAAAACAGCGAAGAAAAATCTATCTCTGACTTTGAGTATTGGAATAGGTGCAGGTTCTCCATCATTGATTGAACTGGGCGAACTGGCCCAATCGAGTTTGGACCTGGTGTTGGGACGTGGCGGTGACCAAGTGGCCATAAAACAGCCGAATGGAAAAATTAAGTTTTATGGCGGCAAAACGAACCCGGTTGAGAAACGTACAAGAGTTCGGGCACGCGTCATATCCCACGCTTTGAAAGATTTGATCCAGGATAGCGATAGGGTCTTTATCATGGGCCATAAAAATCCGGATATGGATTCGATTGGAGCGGGAATCGGTGTACGGAAAATCGCTCAAATGAACAAGGTGGAAGGCTACATCGTTTTAGATTTTGATGAATTGAACGGCAGTGTTGAGCGGCTGGTCAAAGAAATTAAAAAGGAATCCAGTTTGGAAGAGTTTTTTATCTCACCGGATGAAGCACTGACAATCATGACGGAACAATCATTATTGGTGGTAGTGGACACCCATCGCCCGAGCCTTGTAGTGGATGAGACCTTATTAAAACGGTTTGAAAAGATAGTAGTCATTGACCACCATCGACGTGGTGAGGAGTTTATCAACAATTCGACCCTCGTTTATATGGAACCATATGCATCCTCCACTTCCGAACTTGTAACGGAGCTATTGGAATATCAGCCCGATGAAGAAAAACTTTCGAAATTGGAAGCGACTGCACTGCTTGCCGGAATCATTGTGGATACAAAAAGTTTCACCCTAAGAACGGGAGCGAGAACTTTTGAAGCAGCATCCTATTTAAGAACGTACGGAGCGGACACGGTGCTCGTACAACGCCTTTTAAAAGAAGATATCGACACATTTATTGAACGGTCAAAAATCATTCAAAATGTCCGTTTTATATATCCAGGAATTGCAGTTGCCCATGGAGAAGAAGGAAAAGAATACGATTCTGTATTGATCGCCCAAACGGCAGATATTTTGCTTGCGATGAAAGATGTAAATGCTTCGTTTGTCATTGCCCGTCGCCAGGACGGTTTAATGGGAATCAGTGCCCGTTCATTGGGGGATGTGAATGTGCAAGTGATTATGGAGAAACTCGGTGGAGGCGGCCATTTAACAAATGCCGCATGCCAATTGAATGTTGAAACAATCGATGAAGCTTTATCATTATTGAAAAATGCCATTATCGAAACGTTAGAAGGGAGCCAGAAAGAATGAAAGTTGTATTTTTGAAAGATGTGAAAGGTCAAGGGAAAAAAGGTGAAGTGAAAAACGTTGCCGATGGGTATGCGCAAAACTATTTGATTAAAAGAGGTTTGGCTGTTGAAGCGACAAAAGAAGCTTTAAGCAAGTTAGAGGCCCAAAAAAGACATGAAGAGAAACTTGCTGCACAAGAACTGCAAGAAGCAAAAGCATTAAAAGAAAAATTGGAAAGCATCACGTTGGAAATCAAAGCAAAAGCGGGTGAAGGCGGACGCCTGTTTGGTTCCGTATCAACGAAACAAATTTCGGAAAGCTTACAAAAAAATTTCGGTATCAAAGTGGATAAAAGAAAAATGGAATGCAATGAAGGCATTCGCTCATTGGGCGTGACAAACGTTCCAGTGAAATTGCATCCGGAAGTGAAAGCGACTTTAAAAGTCCATGTGAAGGAAGAATAAGGAGCGAAATTCGATGAGTGATCTAATAGATCGCGTTCCACCGCATAATCACGAAGCTGAACAATCTGTTCTCGGTGCCATCTTTTTGGATCCGCAAGCGTTAATTACGGCATCGGAGATTTTAGTTCCGGAAGATTTTTATCGCATTGCCCATCAAAAAATTTTCCAAACCATGCTGGATTTGAGCGATAAAGGCAATGCCATTGACGTGGTTACCGTTACCGAAGAGCTGTCTGCAAGAAAAGAGCTGGAGGATGTCGGCGGCCTTTCCTATTTGATGGAACTGGCAAATGCCGTCCCTACGGCAGCCAATGTCAGCTACTATGCGAAAATCGTAGAAGAAAAATCCATTTTAAGAAGATTGATTCGTACTGCCACAAAAATTGTTGAAGAAAGCTTTACACGGGAAGATGAAGTAGAAGAACTATTATCCGAAGCTGAAAAAAGAATCATGGAAGTGGCCAATCGGAAAAATGCCGGCGACTTCAAACATGTGAAAGATGTTCTTGTGGAAACGTATGATAAAATTGAGCAGCTTCAAAACCGTTCGGGAGATGTGACCGGCATTCCAACCGGGTTTACGGATTTGGATCGCATGACAGCCGGTTTTCAGAGGAATGATTTGATCATTGTAGCGGCCCGTCCATCTGTAGGGAAAACCGCTTTTGCATTAAATATCGCCCAAAATGTGGCGGTCAAAGCCCGTGAAAATGTGGCAATCTTCTCGCTGGAAATGGGTGCTGAACAATTAGTCATGCGTATGCTTTGTGCCGAAGGGAACATCGATGCCCAAGTATTAAGAACAGGGGCGCTCACTGCCGAAGATTGGAGCAAGCTGACAATTGCGATGGGCACGTTGTCGAATGCAGGAATTTATATCGACGACACGCCGGGCCTTCGTGTTAATGAAATTCGGGCAAAATGCCGCCGTCTGGCCCAAGAAAAAGGGCTGGGAATGGTGGTCATCGATTACTTGCAATTGATCCAAGGCAGCGGAAGAAGAGGAGAAAACCGTCAGCAGGAAGTATCTGAAATCTCCCGCTCCCTCAAAGCGTTGGCCCGTGAATTGCATGTTCCCGTCATCGCCCTGTCCCAGTTATCCCGCGGAGTGGAGCAGCGCCAAGACAAGCGCCCGATGATGAGTGATATTCGTGAATCAGGAAGTATCGAACAGGATGCGGATATCGTCGCTTTCCTATACCGCGATGATTATTATGATAAAGAAACAGAAAACAAAAACATGATTGAAATCATCATTGCCAAACAGCGGAACGGTCCTACGGGAACGGTGACCCTTGCCTTTAAGAAAGAGTTTAATAAATTTTTAAATATTGATTGGTCTCAACGGCAAGAGCCAATTCATGCATAACAGAGAGAAAAAAGCCGCATAATAATATAAACTTTTTAGAACACGAACAATAATTTATAATACAAATTATTTGTTCGTGTTTTTTTCTTGTTATGCATTGACGAATACTCTATTTCACTGTAAAATGAATCTGTTTGATAAAGGACGCATAATGCGCGGAGGTGCTGAAATGACTTCAGTTGTTGTTGTAGGAACTCAATGGGGAGACGAAGGAAAAGGGAAAATTACCGATTTCCTTTCAAAAAAGGCGGATGTGATTGCTCGTTTTTCAGGCGGTGACAATGCTGGACATACAATCAAAATCGGTGAAGAAACATATAAATTGCATTTGATTCCATCCGGTATTTTCTATAAAGAGAAAACTTCCGTGATGGGCAATGGAATGGTGATCAATCCGAAATCATTGGTAAATGAGCTGAAAGGTTTGCAGGCTCGCGGCATTGATACGTCAAACTTACGCATTTCCAACCGTGCCCATGTCATTCTTCCTTACCACATTTATCAAGATAAAATTGAAGAAGAATCCCGTGGCGACAAAAAAATCGGAACAACTTGCAAAGGGATTGGGCCATGCTATCAAGACAAAATCGCCCGCATGGGAATCCGAATTGCAGATTTATTGGATAAAGAAGTATTCGAACAAAAATTGAGAGAAAACCTCGAAAAGAAAAACCGTTTATTTGAAAAATATTACGAGGTGGAAGGCCTAAAATTTGAAGACATTTTTGAAGAGTATTATGGTTACGGTCAAGAAATCAAAGAATACGTGACAGACACATCAAAAGTGTTAAATGACGTTTTAGATCAAGGCGGACGTGTATTGTTTGAAGGTGCCCAAGGAGTCATGCTGGATGTGGATCACGGAACATATCCGTTTGTCACTTCTTCCAATCCGGTAGCCGGCGGAGTGACAACAGGTACGGGAATTGGCCCTTCCTATGTTTCAAGAGTGGTTGGGGTATGCAAAGCTTATACATCCCGCGTAGGCGATGGACCGTTCCCGACAGAATTATTTGATGAAGTTGGCCATCAAATTCGCGAAGTGGGCCGTGAATATGGCACAACGACTGGCCGTCCTCGCCGTGTAGGCTGGTTTGATGCAGTGGTCGTACGCCATTCCCGCCGCGTATCAGGCATTACGGACTTGGCTTTAAACTCCATCGACGTATTGACAGGTTTGGAAACTGTGAAAATTTGTACGGCATATAAATATAAAGATCAAATCATCACGGAATATCCTGCAAGCTTACATGTTCTTGAAGAATGCGAACCGGTGTATGAAGAACTTCCAGGATGGACGGAAGATATTACAGGTGTACGTTCATTTGATGAGTTGCCAAAGAATGCCCAAAATTATGTCAACCGCATCGTTGAATTAACAGGCATCCGGTTAATGACATTCTCCGTAGGACCAGCCCGTGAGCAAACTAATATTGTAAATGATGTATGGGAATAACATATTAGAAGCGATTGGCAGCTTTGGTGACGGCAGCTTCAAGTGTTAGAAATAAATAAGAACGGAAAATGATCATCCAATATGATATATTGGATGATTTTTTTTATTTGCTCCGGACTTTTGAAAATCGCGTGTAAGTCCCCCTTCCTTTCGGCCTGCTCCTTTGATTTGATCTATTCACGAACTTCTTAAATGTAATAAACCGATAATATTCATTTCTCCATTTATATCAGCAAAAAAATAAGAGAAAATGTATAAACCTGATGAATATGGTGAATAATACTAAAAATTTTTCATATTTCAACATGATTTTTCACTTTGTAACAAAAGTTGCTAAAATAATACATTTTCATTACAAAACGCTGAAACGGTTCATTCCAAATTGGCGTTATGATACATTTTATAATTGTGAGAGTATGGAAGCAATTCCTTTGGTGAGCAGGACGAGATATTGGAAGGGGCTTGATTATGAATACGAAATGGAAAATTGGTCACCACAGTAGTCATAATGTAAGTCTTCTAAATCAGCATAAAAACGGATTATTGGTAAAGGCATTCGTAACTGCAGTACTTCTATCGACAATCACTTTCAATTTGGCATTTGCGAATGAGGGCGATGTCGGCTCCATCGACAAAATTTATCATGTGTATTTAGAAGACAAATATATCGGTTCAGTATCCGATGAAAAGAAAGTGAAAAAAGTTATTGAAGCCAAAGAAAAAGAGGCAAGTGAAAAATACAAAGGTTATGAAGTGGATGCAGATGCACTGGTCACAATTGTTCCTGAACAAGTGTTTTCTTATAAAACAAATGATTCAGAAACTCTAAAAATGTTAGACGAACAATTGGAAGTACAGACTGATGCTTATGCCTTTGAAGTAAATGGAAAAGCGGTTCTCTACTTGAAAAATAAAGAAGATTATGAAGAAACCCTTAAGAAACTGAAGCTTCAATATGTTCCGGAAGAAAAATTGAAAGTGTTTGAGGAATCAAAAGGATCTGCCCAAAACCAGCCATTAAAAGAAAATGATAAAAAAATCATCGATGTTCTGCTATCAGAAACTGTTTCAGGTAAAGAAGCAAAAATTAGTCCTGCAAAAATCCTTACACCTGATCAAGCGGTGCAATATATTAAGACTGGGTCAATCGAAAAGCAGGTTTATGTTGTGAAAAAAGGCGATGTTCTTGGAAAAATAGCGAAGGAGCATGGCTTGACAACAAAAGAATTATTGGCTCTAAATCCAGGTCTGACAGTGGATTCGCTTTTACAAATTGGACAAGAAATCAACGTTACGGTAGAAAAGCCTTTAGTTAACGTACAGGTTGTATATGAAACATTAAACACAGAAACAATTGACTACGAAAAAGTAGTTCAGGAAGATGCTTCCATGTTTAAAGGAGAAAAAGAAATCATCCAAAAAGGCAGCCCCGGTAAAAAAGAAGTGTCTTACCTGGTTACTGAAGTAAATGGACAAGTAGTAAATAAGAAAGTAACAAATGAAAAAGTATTGGTTGAACCTAAAAAACATATCGAAAAAGTAGGAACAAAGGTGATCTCATCCAGAGGTACAGGCAATTTTATTTGGCCAACGAGCGGCGGATACATTTCAAGCGGCATGGGATCGCGTTGGGGCAGCTTCCATAGGGGAATCGATATTGCCCGTCCGTCGAATTACAACATCAAAGCAAGTGATAATGGTGTTGTAACATTCGCTGGCTGGGATGGTACTTATGGAAATAAAATTGTGGTGAACCACAATAATGGATACCAAACATTATATGCCCATTTATCAGAAATTAAAGTTTCAGTGGGACAAGTAGTGCCACAAGGTGCCGTTATCGGTATAATGGGGTCTACCGGCAATTCCACTGGAGTGCATTTGCATTTTGAAGTGCTCAAAAATGGATCACTCATTAATCCATTATCCGTATTGAATTGATATAGGTAGAGGCAATGGACACAACAAGTGCCATTGCCTCTTTTTTTCTGGGAAATATTCGAAATGAAAAATATGTCGAAATATTTCCCAGAAAATAATGCCCATTTTTCAAACACGGTAAAATAAAATGAATACACAATAATTTAGGACAATAATTTTTGTTATAATAGTTTTGGCATGCATGAAAACACGAAGCATGATAGATTTAATAATAATGGCATATTAGCAGATGACAGTTTTGATTGATATAGATTCACTTATTAGATAAAGGAGGATTATATAATGGACGGCAAAACAATCTTGGTTGTCGATGATGAAAAACCCATTGCGGATATTTTGCAGTTTAATTTAGTAAAAGAAGGATATAAAGTGATTTGCGCCTATGACGGAGAAGAAGCATTGAAAATGGTGGAAGAACAGCAACCGGATTTAATGTTGCTTGATATCATGCTTCCAAAAAAGGACGGCATGGAAGTTTGCCGCGAGGTTCGTAAAAAATACGATTTTCCAATTATCATGCTTACAGCAAAAGGATCCGAAATCGACAAAGTATTGGGCCTTGAAATGGGAGCGGATGATTATGTGACAAAACCTTTCAGCACGCGGGAATTGATTGCCCGCGTAAAAGCGAATATGCGGCGTCTGAAAGCCTCTGCACAAAATGAGGAAGCGAAAGAGGAATCAAACAATATTACAGTTGGTTCATTAATCATCCAACCGGACGCTTATATTGTCCAAAAACGCGGTGAAACGATCGAATTGACCCACCGTGAATTTGAACTCTTGCATTACTTGGCAAAACATATTGGTCAAGTGATGACCCGGGAGCATTTATTGCAAACCGTTTGGGGATATGACTATTTCGGTGATGTCCGGACAGTGGATGTAACGATTCGACGTCTCCGTGAAAAAATTGAAGATAATCCAAGCCACCCGACATGGATTGTCACTCGCCGCGGCGTTGGCTATTACTTGCGAAATCCTGAACAGGAGTAGAATGAATGCAGAAAGTCAGTTTTTTCCGTTCGATTCATGTAAAGCTTGTATTAATTTACGTACTGCTTATTATTATCGCATTGCAAATTATCGGAATCTATTTCTCCAATAAGTTGGAAGACAGCTTAAAGTCCAACTTTGAAGATTCCGTTCTTCAACGAATCGATTTAATTGAATACAGTATCCGCGAAGAGTTGACAAAGGAACGGGATGAAACAACACCTACTTTGGAACAAAGTTTGAATGCCGCTTTGCGGGAATTTGCAACAGGCGATATCAATGAGATTCGGGTCATCGATCGGCGCAATCGGGTAATCGCCACTTCCGATTCGGAAAACCAGGCCATTATCGGGCAGCGTTCCAATGATGATATTGTAAAGAAAGTCATTTCTTCTGAAACGGACCAAGAGGAAATTGCTTTGGATCCGGAAACGAATACAAGGGTTTGGGTCATTGCAACGCCCATTTTAAGTACCGTTGATCCGAACAGCGAAGTGATCGGTGCAATTTATATAGAGTCCAACATTGAAAAAGTATATGACCAAATGAATGACATTAACCGCATATTCGCTGTTGGTACAGCCATTTCCTTGGTCATCACGGTCATCCTGGGTATTCTGATTGCAAGAACAATCACCAGACCCATTTTGGATATGCGTAAGCAAGCGCAAGCGATGTCCAGAGGAAACTTTTCAAGAAAAGTGCGAGTGTACGGCGATGACGAAATTGGTCAATTGGCGATTGCGTTCAACCACTTAACGAATCGCTTGCAGGAAGCCCAATCTTCAACGGAAGCGGAGCGAAGAAAATTGGCTTCCGTCTTGGCCAATATGACGGATGGGGTAATCGCTACAGACCGCAAAGGGAAAATCATTTTGATCAATGATCCTGCGTTAAACTTTTTAAAAGTGACCAGGGAGGATACGTTAAACCGACCGATTGCCTCTGTTCTGGGAATTGAAGATAACTACAGTTTCGAAGACTTGATTCATATGAAAGAACCAATCAATTTGGATATCAGCACAGAAGAATCACCGCTTATTTTGAGGGCGAGCTTCTCTGTGATCCAAAAAGAAACCGGTTTTGTGAACGGTTTGATTACGGTATTGCACGATATTACAGAGCAGGAAAAAATCGAGATGGAACGCCGTGAATTCGTAGCGAATGTTTCCCATGAACTGCGGACGCCTTTGACAACCATGAGAAGTTATTTGGAAGCTCTTGCGGATGGTTCTTGGCAGGACGAAAACATTGCTCCTCATTTTATCAATGTAGTACAGACGGAAACGGAGCGGATGATTCGCCTTGTGAACGATTTGCTGAGTCTATCCAAAATGGATTCAAAGGACTATCAATTGAATAAGGAAGTCGTTGAATTTAATAGTTTCTTCCATCGGATTATTGACCGGTTTGAGATGTCAAAATCCCAAAATGTGAAATTCATTCGCTATATACCGGAAACGCCTTATTTTGTGGAAATTGATACTGACAAGTTGACACAAGTCATCGATAATATCATTTCGAATGCCATCAAATACTCCCCTGACGGCGGCAACATTCGATTTGGCTTCACCGTTCAAGGGAATATGTTGAAAGTGATGATTTCCGATGATGGAATGGGAATACCAAAGGAAAATCTGGGTAAAATCTTTGACCGATTCTACCGTGTAGATAAAGCCCGATCCCGGGCGATGGGCGGAACCGGACTGGGACTTGCGATTGCCAAAGAAATGATTAAAGCCCACAACGGAACAATTTGGGCTGAAAGTGAAGAGGGAGTAGGTACAACGATATTCTTCACTTTACCGTATGAAATAGATGGGGCTGGTGATTGGGAATGAAGTATATCGAGCAAATCAAATCCATTGTTCTTCTTTTCCTTGTCCTATTAAGCATTGTTTTAACGTTTTCCATTTGGACCTATACACCAAGCCTCCAGGTAATTGAAGAATCATCGCAAGTGGATCAGTTGATGGTTGGAAAGAAAAAGAATCTTCAGGAGGTCATCAAACCTTACCGGATATTGGTCAGGGATCGAGGTGAATGGAAAGGAACGATTGGTTCAACAGCCATCAATGATTTGATGGACATTCTGCCAAACTGGAAAGGTTCCGAACTTATTCCGGTTCAAAATAATATGTCCATTAAAAAAATGAATGATTTTATTCGGATGGATCAACGCATTACGTTCTTCTTTTCCGAAGAAGTGCCAATCAAGGTATTCCACTCCATTGTTCCTTTTTCCCAGGATGATTTGCCGGAATTGACGTTCAACAAACTGATCATGGATTGGAGTAAAGTCGATTCGGAAAAGGTGCTGACGGTTTATTTTTTGAGCGGAACCCATCGGACTTTATATAGCACAGAAATCAAAATGAACGAAGTATATTTTCAATCGACGGTTTTACAAGCGTTGGAAGGATTGGTCGCTTATCAGGAAGTGGAGCGTTCCAATGGACTTTCATTATATGTGCCGAAAGATGAAATTGAATTGGTACAATATACGTACTATATTGATGAAATACATCCGGATACTTTCAGGGATATATTGTTCTATGACCCGGCGATTGTCCGGAAAAACGTTGAGAGTCAAGAATTGTTAAAATATACAGATGGTATGACGTTAATGACGGTGGATGTAAAAAATCGATATCTGAATTACGTGAACCCATCTACTGAAAGCATGGCGGAATTGCCGGCTTCCCGCTTACTGCTCGACAGTTTTGAATTTGTAAATGAGCACGGAGGTTTTACCGGGGATTACCGATTAACTTCCACCAATGAACAGAAACATATTGTCGAATATCAATTGTACAAGCAAGGTTTCCCTGTTTTCAGCACAGATACCACAACAAGGATTACAACGACGTGGGGGGAAAATCAATTATTCAGATATAAAAGACCGTATTTTCTGCTGGATTTGGATATAAACTCTGAAAAATCCCAACGGAAAGTATCGCCAGGGCTCTCGGCCGTCGATGTTCTTGAAAAATCAAAACAACTCCAGTTGAATGAAGTGGATGATATCATTCTTGGATACTATTTAAAACAAAATGACAATAATCTATTATTTACGTTGGAACCTGGTTGGTTTGCGTTAAGTCAAGGCAGCTGGAAACGCATTGCGCCGGAAGCGACAGGAGGGGGAAAGAATGGACTGGAGTAAATCCAAAACCATATTCATTATCGTGTTCTTCATCTTGGATGTTTTCCTTTTCTCCCTCTATTTGAACCGTCATATCGAAGCCCAACAAGTGAAAGTTTCCGGTGGCAAAACCATTGAAGCGAGATTAAAAGATGATCACATTACGTTTAATTTGCTTCCGACGGTTGAAAGTGCCCCTTATATTTCAGCAAAGGTGACGGATTTCAACGAGGAAAACATTCAACTGAAAAACTATCAACAAATGACAGTAGAAAATGACAACAAACTGATCGTGACCTTGAAGGAACCGGTGAAACTTCGGAATATTAAAGAAAAATCGAGTTTCAATGAGTTCATCAGAAATAACGTATATAAAGGCTCCGCATATTCGGTGTGGAAAATAAACGAGGAAGAACGGACGGCGATTTTCTTCCAAAATTTCGATGACAAAACCATCTATTATAACATTCACGGCATCGTAAAAATTTATTGGAATGAAGATTTGGAAGTGACGAAATATGAACAGACGATGCTAAGCAATTTCGAGGAATTCGAGGAAGAAGAAACCCTTCTCCCTCCATATCAAGTTATTCAAATTTTATATGCGCGGGACTTGCTAAAACCAAATTCCCGGATTGCCGAAATCAAACTTGGCTATTCAACCCTCGTACAGCTGACGCAAACCCAAGTGTTTGTGCCTACATGGAAAGTAAGGGTTGTGACGGCTACTGGAACAGAAGAGGAATATTTCGTCAATGCTGTAGACGGAAAAATCATTGATGTACAATCTGATTTGACGGTAGATGTAGATGAAACAGATGAACTGGAACAATTGAAAGAAATAGAAGAAGAATAGGGTGTACAATATGCGGTTTAGTGTGTTAGCGAGCGGCAGTACCGGAAATGCCATCTATGTGGAAACAGATGAACATGCCTTTTTGGTGGATGTCGGATTGAGCGGGAAAAAGATGGAGCAGCTCTTTGCCAAAATCGGCCGCGAAATGGGCAAACTCTCAGGCATTTTAGTGACCCATGAACATAGCGACCATATAAAAGGGCTCGGTGTCATTGCAAGGAAATATAAACTGCCGATCTATGCAAACGAAAAAACATGGAAAGCATTGGATGAACATGTTGGAAATATTCCGGTGGATCAACGTTTTCTGTTTAACATGGAATCGGTAAAATCATTCGGCTCTTTGGATATTGAATCCTTTGCCGTATCCCATGATGCGATTGATCCGATGTTTTATGTATTCCATGAAAACGGAAGGAAGCTGGCCATCATCACGGATACAGGCTATGTAAGCGACCGGATGAAAGGAATCATCCGCGGCGCCGATGCATTCGTTTTCGAAAGCAATCATGACGTGGGCATGCTCCAAATGGGGAAATACCCTTGGTCCATCAAGCGCCGAATATTAAGCGATGTCGGACATGTTTCCAACGAAGATGCAGGAGTTGCCATCAGCGAAGTGGTTGAAGAGAAACCTACCCACGTCTATTTATCCCATTTAAGCAAAGAAAACAATATGAAGGAACTTGCCCGTATGACCGTCAAGCAAGTATTGGCCTCTTATGGCATCAAAGAAGGGGAATTTTTGCATTTGCATGATACGGATGCGGAAGAACCGACATTGCTTGTGCCGGTATAAAAATTTTGATGATCAGGAGGCTGGGACAAAAGATAAAAAACACCATTTTCTCCCGGGAGAAAATGGTGTTTTTTTGATAATTGAAGAAAATTGATTTCCGTTCCGGGGACGCTTTCCGCGGGCCCGGCTCGAGCCTCCTCGGAGCTCAATCCTTCGCTCCTGCGGGGTCTCGAGACTCGGGCTGTTCCCGCAGGAGTCGCCCCGTCACTCCAGTCAATTTTTTACAAAAATTCTTTTTGCAGCTCGTTCACTTTATTAGTTATGTCCCAGCCTCTTTTTTGTTTACCAAGAATAATTGTTAAAATTTGAGTGTCAGGACCATAATGAATGAAGATTTGAAATTTTTTAGGTGCGCATTCATGTAATTTTATTGAATTAGATGTATCATATTGACGATGAGAGAATGAAAGGAGAAGGACTATGAGTTTTTATCAAAATGATGATCAGAATAAATCGGATAAGGATTTTTCATCGTACTCTCCTTTACAAGAACAATTAAGAAGAGAAGAAGAGGAAAAGAAAAGTCGGCAAAAGAACAAAAATCGGGGAGGTTTCGGTTATTTCTTCGTCGGATTTTTCGGGGTCATTGTGGGCGCCCTGCTGGTTTGGCTACTTATGATCCCTTCTTTGGAAGATGATTCAGGCGGCATCGCAAATAATCGGACGGAAAATACGCCGAAAATTACGCAAACGGCAACGGAAGTGACAACGGATGTAACGAAAGCCGTTGAAAAAGTGTCCAAAGCCGTTGTGGGAATCACAAACATTCAGGAAGTGTCAAACTTCTGGACGCGCCAATCACAGGAAACGGAGGCCGGCAGCGGTTCAGGGGTCATCTATAAAGTGGATGGGGGCAAAGCCTACATAGTTACCAACTACCATGTGGTGGAAAACGCCAAACAATTGGAAGTGACGTTACCTGATGGAACGAAAGAAAATGCGGAATTAGTGGGAAGCGATATTTGGACAGACTTGGCGGTTGTGACCATCCCAAGTAAAAACGTCGACACTGTTGCGCAGTTCGGAGACTCTGATGTCTTAAAACAAGGGGAAACGGTCATCGCCATTGGCAATCCTTTGGGATTAGATTTCTATGGTTCCGTGACGACCGGTGTCATTTCCGGTAAAGATCGATCTGTCCCTGTTGATTTGAATGGGGATGGTTATGAAGATTGGGAAACGGAAGTATTGCAAACAGACGCTGCCATCAACCCTGGTAACAGTGGAGGCGCCTTAGTCAACATCTCCGGTGAATTGGTGGGCATCAACTCAATGAAAATTGCGGAGTCCACTGTGGAAGGATTAGGATTTGCCATCCCGATCAATACAGTAATCCCGATTATCGAAGAACTTGAGCGAAATGGTGAAGTCAAACGGCCGACAATGGGAATCGGTTTGTTGGATTTGACGGAAGTGCCAGCCTACTATCAAAAACAAACTTTGAGATTGCCTGACGATGTGACAACAGGTGTCGTTGTGACGGAAGTGGTACCAGGTTCTCCAGCTGATAGGGCCGGTATGGAGAAATACGATGTCATTGTGGAGATGGATGGAAAACCAATTGAAAACTCCATTGACTTGCGGCAACATCTATATAATGATACAAAAATCGGGGATACCATGAAAGTGAAAGTCTACCGCCAAGGAAAAATGATGGAACTTCAAGTGAAATTAACCGAGGGCAGTCAACTATAATTGTGGATAAATTACACTTATCCACATGATTTATTCACAAAAGAGTAGGAATGAAAAAATCCATTATTTCCTACTCTTTTTTTGTTTGTTACAATGTTTTGTGGATAAAATAAGAAAAATGTGAATAACTTTGTGGAAAAATGAATCAAGAAGGAGGGATTGGAAATGAAAAAATTTTGCTGTGAAACGCACGTAAATCATGCATTGGACATGATGGTTGCTGAAACAAAAGAATATCCGATATTAGAGAAAGGGGATGAGGAACAACAATTATCCACAAAGTGCGATTACTGTGAAAACGAAGCGAAATATATTGTATCAAGAAAATAACTTTACACAAAATATAGATTTTGGTTGTGGATATGTGTAAAACTTTTGTGGATAACTTGTTTATAAATAAAAATCCGATGTGGATTGGCTGTGAATTTCTAAATTATATGATTTGTTAAACAATTGGTGTGAATCAAGTTAAAGGTGAGAAGATGAATATTTCAATTATTTCAGTCGGAAAGTTAAAAGAAAAATATTTAAAAATGGGTATGGATGAGTATGTGAAGCGCCTTTCCGGTTACGCAAAAATCGAATTGATTGAAGTGCCGGATGAGAAAGCGCCCGAAGAATTGAGCGAGGCGGAAATGGAGTTGGTGAAAAAGAAGGAAGGAGAAAGGATTTTATCTAAAATTCCGGATGGTACATATGTGTACGCCCTCGCCATCGAAGGGAAAATGAAAACTTCGGAGGAATTTGCGGAAGGGTTGGAAAAACTGATGACCTATGGTACAAGCAAAATCGCCTTTGTCATCGGCGGCTCCCTCGGTTTACATAAAGATGTCTTAAATCGGGCAAATGAAAAAATCAGCTTCGGCCGCATGACCTTTCCCCATCAACTCATGCGGCTTATCTTGCTGGAGCAAATCTACCGCGGTTTCCGGATTATGAAGGGAGAACCGTATCATAAATAGAGGCAAAAATTGTTGAAGATAAGGTGGAATTTTATTGTCGGAAGCGGGTATTGGCTGTGGATAATCAGTTTCATTATCGGCTTCACGATACAACATGTGGATAAGTATAAAGGTTTTAGATATGTTGACTTCTGTAAAATCGAATTCAAGTTCTATGTTTTTAATGGTTCTTGATTTTCCTGTTTGTTTAATTGTAATTTTATCGATCAATAACTGAAGTAGCTGTTTTTGATTTTCTCTTGATGTCAGTTTATCAACGAATAGAAATTTTTCAAGCAGCATTTCAATAAGCTCCGATTGAATAACTTTTGAATCAAAAGAACTCAAATGTACTGCAATCTCATTTTTCTTCTGTTCTAATTCTCTTTTTTCATTGGAAACCTTTTGTAATCTTTCTTGTAGGATATCTATCGGGAGTGTATTCTTTTCAAAAGCTTCCATATATTTGTCTTGCAATTGCTGGATTTCTAACAAGCGGTTTTCAATCTGTTCTAGTTCTTTATTCAGTTTGTTTAAAGAACTGAGTTAATTTCATAATTCTCACCCCTGAATTTAATGCTCAGATTAATCGATTAATTATTATAAATAAAGTAATTATATTGTATCCTAATTGGAAATATATGTTTATTTTTTATGCGTTCCTTTTATGTTTCTAATTTATTTTTTCTTATAACACATCTATTCATGCGGCTGTTTTTAACAAATCGTATTGTCATTTCAGTTTTTCCCCATAAAACATGATAATAGTAAATGTTTGATTGACTGGAAACTATTTACCTATTACAATATAACTATATTGACTCGGACAATATTTTGGTAGGTGATCAATTGATAGGTTTAGAATACATCCTTGAACTTTATGGTATGCAGCAAATTGAACTGGCCGAAAAGCTTGGAATTAAAAAGCAAAATATTAATCTTTGGATAAAAAAAAACAAAAGATCTCCAAAAAACATTTACCTACGTTGGAACAAATTTTTGGCATAGACGCTAAATACTTTTCGAAAGAATTAACTGATTTGGATAAACTGGAGATTCAAAAAGAAAAATTAAAACGGGATTTACAGCCTATTATCACGAAATATGAAGAACAGTTCCTCATTGGGGAAGAAAATGATCTTGTTGAAGTGCCGGTTTATGACAAAGAGGAATTGAATCAAATAGAACACGATATTGAAAAAGCCAAGCTAATTGAAAAATTTCGGAACATGCTTAATCGTGCTGAACATCAACCTTATTTAGACACATTTAAATTGGTTCTTGAACTTTTAGATAAAGCACAGCATGAACCGGTTTTCCATAAAACAATAGAAGCTTTAGCCCATTATTTAGAAGTGTTACCAGATTGGGTGTCAACAGGTCCTGAACAAGATGAATTTGAAAGTGAATTATTCGAAGTATTCGATGATTATAATTACTAGATTTAAAAGGAGACATGATGATGGACACAGCAAAGATTGGTTTTGAGGAAACACTTTGGAAAGCGGCTGACAAATTACGTGGAAGCATGGATGCATCCGAATATAAACACGTAGTCTTAGGATTGATTTTCTTAAAATACATTTCTGATAAGTTTGAAATGAAGTATAACGAGTTAGTTGAAGAAGGAGAAGGTTTTGAAGAAGACCGTGATGAATATACAGCCGAAAATATTTTCTGGGTACCGAAACAGTCACGTTGGAGCTTCATTAAAGACCGTGCGAAAGACCCGAAAATCGGTCAATATATTGACGAAGCGATGATCGAAATTGAAAAAGAAAACCCGTCACTCAGAGGTGTGTTAGATAAACGTTATGCCCGTCCTGAGATTGATAAACGCCGTTTAGGAGAACTGATAGACCTCATTTCAACCATTAAATTGCACAGCAAACAAGAAAAAGACTTACTTGGTCGAGTTTATGAATATTTCTTAGGTAAGTTTGCCAGTGCAGAAGGAAAAGGCGGTGGCGAGTTCTATACGCCACAAAGTGTTGTTAAAACATTGGTTGAAATGATTGAACCTTATGAAGGACGGATTTATGACCCTTGTTGTGGCAGCGGCGGCATGTTTGTTCAAAGTGAAAAGTTTGTTGAACGCCATCAAGGAAAAATCGATAACCTCTCGATTTACGGTCAAGAATTGAATTCGACGACTTGGAAGCTTTGTAAAATGAATCTTGCTATCCGTGGAATTGAGGGGAATATCGGCGATCATCATGCGGATACATTCCATAACGATTTGCATAAAACGTTGAAAGCCGATTTCATCCTTGCCAATCCTCCATTCAATGTGAGTGACTGGGGCGGAAATGAATTAGTTGATGATATTCGTTGGAAATTCGGTACACCACCAGCGAGCAATGCCAACTATGCATGGTTACAGCATATCATTTATCACCTTTCACCAAATGGCGCTGCTGGTATTGTATTAGCCAATGGTTCGTTAAGTTCCAATACATCGAATGAAGGGGAAATCCGTAAAAACATACTCGAAGCGGATTTAGTCGATGCCATTGTCGCTTTGCCTGACAAATTATTCTATTCAACAGGTATTCCAGTTTGTTTATGGATTTTAAACCGTAATAAGAAAAATCATCCTAAATACCGAAGCCGTGAACATGAAATTCTATTTATCGATGCACGAAACATGGGACAAATGGTTGACCGTCGCCTGCGTGAATTAACAGAAGAAGATATTCAAAAAATTGCAGGAACATACCGAAATTGGCGGAAATTAGATGGTGAATATGAGGACATTAATGGGTTCTGTAAATCAGCCACAATAGAGGATGTCCGCCAAAACGACTATGTGTTAACTCCGGGACGTTATGTTGGAATAAGTGATGTCGAGGATGATGGTATACCATTTGAAGAAAAAATGGAAACGTTAACGAGTGAATTAAGGGAACTATTTGAAAAATCCCACCGATTGGAAGAAGAGATTAGAAAAAATCTAGGGGGGATTGGGTATGACATCTAACGATTGGAAAGAAGTTGTCCTTGAAGAAGTTAGCTATTATGGAGATGAGAAAATTCCTTCGGCTGAAGTTACTCTTGACAATTATATTTCAACTGAAAATATGTTACCCAATAAAAGTGGTGTAGGAATGGCTTCTGGGTTGCCAACAACTAAGAGTGTAAGAAGATATAAAAAAGGAGATATATTATTATCAAATATTCGCCCGTACTTTAAAAAAATATGGTTTGCCACTAAAAATGGAGGTTGTTCTAATGATGTATTAGTTATTAAAAATAAGGACGAGAAGGAACTTGACAAAAAATATTTATATTACACGCTTTTGCAAGATAATTTTTTTGATTATGTTACAGCCACTTCTAAAGGTACAAAAATGCCAAGAGGAGATAAATCAGCAATTATGAATTATGGCATAATGCTTCCTCCTCTAAATGAACAAAAAGCCATTGCAAATATCCTATCAACCTTAGACGAAAAAATTGAAACCAACAATCAAATCAACGAAAAGCTTGAAGAAATGGCACAAGCATTGTTTAAACATTGGTTTGTAGATTTTGAATTTCCAAATGAAAATGGCAAGCCTTACAAATCAAGTGGCGGCGAAATGGTTGAGAGTGAGTTGGGGATGATACCGAAGGGGTGGAAAATTGTTACTTTAGAAGATTTGACAAGTAAATTCACTACAGGGTTAAATCCTAGGAAAAATTTTGTTTTAGGTAAAGGTGAAAATTATTATGTCACAATAAAAAATATGGGGAATAATCAAATTTATTTAGACGACAAGTGTGACAAGATTGATAATGATGCAATTAAAAAAATTAATAAAAGATCAGATTTGAAAAAAGGTGATTTATTATTTTCAGGAATTGGTACTATTGGAAGGGTATATTTAATAGATGAAACACCCGAAAATTGGAATATAAGTGAATCGATTTTTACATTAAGGCCATCAAAATTAATTTCTTCTGAGATACTATACCTGCTACTTTTAAGTGAACAATTACAAGGGTATGCACAGCAACTAGCAAGTGGAAGTGTACAAAAAGGAGTACGAATGAGGGATTTGAAAGCCTATAAGTTAGCGATACCTAGTAATTGTTTAATAGAAAAATTTACTGAGTTAATTAGGCCTTTAATCAGAAAGAACAAGTATTTGGAGAAGGAAAATAAAAGGTTAAAAGCTATTCGTGACACCCTTTTACCAAGATTATTGTCCGGAGAAATCCGTGTCCCGTTGGATGATGAAGTGTTATCAGAACAAAATTAAAGAATAAATGTCATATCCCGTTTCGAAAGGGGAGAGGAGAATGAGTTTTTTAGAAAATTTTACGGAAGATAAACTGGAGGAAGCGGCGATTGAGATTCTTCAAGAGCTTGGCTATGACTATGTCTTTGGACCGGATATTAGTTGCGATGGGGAAAGACCGGAACGCAAAGATTATCGTACTGTTATTTTAGAAGACCGTGTAAAAGATGCTTTGTTTAAACATAATCGCCATTTGCCACACGAAGCAATAGAAGAAGCATTTCGGCAAATTATAGCTTTTAATAGTCCAAGCTTAGAAGAAAACAACCGTCATTTTCACAAATTAATCACTGAAGGCATTGATGTGTCGTTTCATCAAGATGGTCATAGCCGTTCGATGAAGGCATTCTTGATTGATTTTGAAGAACCAGCTAATAATGATTTTTTGGTAGTAAATCAGTTTACGGTCGTTGAAAAAGAAGAACGCCGCCCGGATTTAGTTATTTTTATAAATGGCATCCCATTCGTCGTTATCGAATTAAAATCAGCATCTGATGAAAATGTGAGTATCGATAATGCCTATGCACAGATTCAAACGTATAAACGTGATATTCCATCTTTATTTTATTATAATGCGTTTTGTATTTTATCTGATGGAATTAATGCGAAAGCGGGAACGATTACTGCAAGTCAAGAACGTTTTATGAATTGGCGGACGGTGGATGGGGAAAACATTGAACCACTTGAAGTGCCGCAATATGAAGTGTTGTTAAGAGGGATGCTGGCAAAAGACCGGCTTATTGATATTATTGAAAACTTTATTCTCTTTCAGGAATCCAAAGAAGAAGAACGAGATGAAAATGGGAAGAAAATCGGCGAAAGAAAAACGATTGCCAAAATTCTCGCTGCCTATCACCAATATTTTGCGGTAAAAAAAGCGGTGGAAAAGACAAAAATAGCGACCAGTGAGAATGGCGACCGTAAAATCGGTGTTATATGGCATACACAAGGTTCGGGTAAAAGTTTTTCGATGGTTTTTTATACAGCACAGCTTGTCAAGCAGCTAAATAATCCAACTATTGTAGTAATTACTGACCGCAACGATCTAGATGACCAGTTATTTTCGACGTTTTCAAAATCAAAGGATATTTTAAGACAAACACCGAAACAAGCAGATGTCCGCAAATTGAATGAAGAACAGAAAAAACAACAAGCCAACGAAAAATCCAAAGAGATAAACGGATTATATGATCTTCTAAATGACCGGGAATCAGGCGGTATTATTTTTACAACGATTCAAAAGTTCAAACCGGAAGATGGCGAAATGCCGGTTTTAACCGATCGTAAAAATGTGATCGTCATTGCCGATGAAGCCCATCGCAGTCAATATGGTTTTTCTGCAAAGACTGACACCAAAACAGGCGAAGTGAAATATGGATATGCAAAATATCTTCGCGATGCACTTCCGAATGCTTCCTTTATCGGTTTTACAGGAACACCGATTGAGCTGGAAGATAAGTCAACGCCTGCCGTTTTTGGTAATTATATTGATATTTATGATATGACAAGAGCTGTGGAAGATGAAGCAACGGTAAAAATTTATTATGAAAACCGTATTATCCGCTTGGAAGCCAATGAAGAAGAATTAGCGAAGATCGATGAGGAATTTGAAGAGATTACTGAAGATCAGGAAGAATCAGTACGTGAAAAGTATAAATCAAAATGGTCGAGGCTTGAAGCCATCGTCGGTTCACCTAACCGGATCAAACAATTAGCCAAAGATATTGTTCATCATTACGAAGAAAAGGCAAAAGCAATTGACGGAAAAGCAATGATTGTTTGTATGAGTCGCCGTATTTGTGTCGCACTTTATAACGAAATTGTCAAATTACGTCCAGATTGGCATTCCGATGATGACGATAAAGGTAAAATTAAAGTCGTCATGACAGGGAGTGCTGGGGATGATGATTTCTTACAGCCGCATATTGGTGGAAAAAAAAGGCGGGATTTATTGGCAAAAAGAATGAAAGATAATAATGATGAACTAAAAATCGTCATTGTACGTGATATGTGGCTGACTGGATTTGACGTACCTTCCATGCATACGATGTACATCGATAAACCGATGAAGGGTCATAACCTCATGCAGGCAATCGCACGGGTAAACCGTGTATTTAAAGATAAATCAGGTGGAGTAGTTGTAGATTATATTGGGATTTTAGAAAGCTTAAAGAAAGCTTTAAATCAATATACCGAAAGTGATAAGAAAACAACGGGTATCGATACATCGGCTGCAATTGCTGTGATGAAAGAGAAACTTGAAATCCTGCAAGATATGATGCATGGGTTTGATTACTCTGCTTATATGGGTTCATCTCAAGCAGGACGTATTCGTGCCATCACTGGCGGAATGAATGTCATTTTTGGAAAGAGTGAAAAAGAACAAAAAGAATTCAAAAAGACGGCAACCGAGCTAGCGAAGGCGCATTCACTATGTGCAGCGACAGATGAAGGAAAAGCAGCAGCCCTTGAAGTTAGTTATTTTAAAGCAGTTAAGGCAAGCCTTAATAAACTTCAAGAAAAACAGCCGAAGCGGAAGACGAAAAAAGAAATCGAAGCACGCGTTAATCAATTACTCGAACGTTCCATTATTTCAGAAGAAGTAGTGGATGTATTTGAAGTGATGGGATTGAAGCATCCTGATGTATCTATATTATCGGAAGAATTTCTCGAAGAAGTACGTTCATATGAATATAAAAATTTAGCCTTTGAAATGCTTAAAAAATTGCTGGAAGGCAACATCAAAACAATGGAAAGACGCAACCTTGTCAAATCCCAAAAATACTCGGAAAAACTGAAACAGTCGCTGAACAAATATAAAAACCAAGCCATTACAAACGCCGAAGTAATCGAAGAACTAATTCAAATGGCAAAGGACATGAAAAAAGAACGAGAAGAAGAAAAAGATCTCGGTTTAAATGAAGATGAAATTGCCTTTTACGATGCTTTAACATCTGAGTCTATAGTTAAAGAGTTAATGGAAGATGAGGTCTTACGTAAAATCGCCAATGAACTGACTCAAGCAATTAGACGGAACATGACCATTGACTGGCATGTCCGAAAAAGCGCCCGTGCAGGAATGAGGAGAATTATTAAGCGACTATTGAAGAAATACGATTACCCACCAGAACAAGCGAAAAAGGCATTGGACACAGTTATGCGTCAAGCAGAGTTGATGGCGGAGCATACAGAAGTAAGGGATTGGAATACGCTGCAGGCTGCGGAATCTAAAGGTGAATATGAAGTTTAAGTGCATCAGTGTCAGTCATTTCTAGAAATTTTTTTAGAGGTGACTGACGTTTTCTTTTATTATCAAGAAAATTATTATGCTACGTCAAAGAAAGGAGTTACATAATGACTGTTTGGTTATTTCGTGCAGGAAAACAAGGGGAGTTCGAAAACAAATTTTTAGAAGATGGAAGGGTATATCTTACTTGGGATGATTTAAATATTAATCTAAAAGAGATTACTTCCAAAGAGGATTTATATAAACGACTAATCGAACACTATGATTTAGATAAAGAAAAAACAGCGATCAACTGGGCTTCTCAAATTTGGCCAATTGCACATGCAATGGAGCAAGGAGATTTAGTAGTCTTGCCTTCAAAATTTAATCGCACCATACATATAGGGGAAGTTATCGGTGACTATGTATATGATGAGTCACTTGGCAGTCCGTATTATCATTACCGGAATGTAAATTGGATTGCTAAAGATATACCAAGGGATCGATTTGATCAGGATATATTGTATTCATTAGGAGCCTTTATGACGGTCTGTAAAATACACAGAAATAATGCTGAAGAGCGTATTAGAGAAATGCGTAAAAATAATTGGCATGTACCAAAAAATAAAAATGTAAAGGAACTAGTAGAGGAAAATGAAGAAACAGTTTCAATAGATTTAGAAGAATATATATACGATCAAATTTCTGAAAGAATTATACAGCGTTTTAAAGGACATAAGATGGAAATTTTAATTGAAGAAATTTTGAAAGCAAAAGGCTTTACTACTTACAGAAGTCCAGAAGGTGCAGATCACGGTGTGGATATATTAGCAGCTTCAGATACGTTAGGTTTTGGAAATCCAAAAATTTGTGTCCAAGTCAAGACTTCTGATACTCCTCTTGATAGACCGACATTAGATCAGTTGATAGGTACAATGAGCAATTATAGTGCAGATTTTGGCTTGCTAGTTTCATGGAGCGGTTTTAAATCATCTGTCACCAAAGAAATACCAAAGCAATTTTTCAAAGTTCGCCTTTGGGATTCAAAAACCATTATTCAACAAATTTTCGAGAACTATGAAAAATTAAGTGATGAAATTAAAAAAGAGATTCCTATCAAAAGAGTATGGATGTTGGATAATGAAGTAGAATAGGTCTTGAAAAATATATCTTCTATTAACTAGATTTCAGTTGATCTGTAATAGGATTTTCTAAAAATAGTTAGAAAAGAGGATTTTATGCAAATTAGTGAATTTATTAGAAGTTTTACTAGTCATCCAGTTAGGTGATATAGGTTAAAAAGGTAAGGTTCGGTCCAATATGGCATGATTTGGTAGGTTATAGTTGTAAACGTCAACCCCAAATGAACAATTTTTGCTCATTTCGGATGAACACTTTTTGCTAAGAAAAAATTGTTTCTTGATGTTTTAATCGGTAACTTTCGTTGTTCATATGAATCACTTCAACTCGATGTAACAGACGGTCAAGTATTGCAGTCATCATCCCTGGATTATCTACGAGTTCTATCCATTGTTCTGGGCTTCGATTGGATGTTAAAATTAACGAACTTCGTTCATATAATTGATGAATAAGCTGGAAGAACAATGTGCCTTCTCGTTGATCCATTGCCATATACATGACATCATCAATTATCACAAGATCTGATGCACGCAGTCTCTTTAACTTAGTTTTTGACTTATTGACATATTCTTCTGTTTTTAATAGCTGAATTAATTCCCCCATGGTCACAAAATACACTTGAAAGCCTTTTTGAATCGCTTCAATTCCAAGGCCAACGGATAATAAAGTTTTTCCCGCTCCAGGTGGTCCAAGTAATATTAAGTTGTATGCTTGTTCTAACCATTGAAATTCACGTAATTGCCTTAATTGCCGCTCTGTAATGGCTGTTTGCTCATCTATATTAAACATACTTAAAGGTTTATAGAACGGGAAACGAGCCCAATTCATTCGTCTTTCAATACTTTTCTCCTCACGTCTTTTTAGTTCATACGTAGTTATCTGTTCTAAGAACTCTAAATATGTCCAAGATGATTGCTCTGCTTTCCGAAGGAGCTCTGGGAGCTCCTCCGCTGTTTCGGATAATCTCAATTGTTTAAAGGCTTGTTGAATTTCTGGAACACTTTTATTCATTTGTTTTTCCTCCCATTCTTTGAATGTATGTATTGAAATCCCTTGTTTCTACAGCTATCGAAGAAACAAGTTTAGTAGAATTGACCTGTATTTCAAGAATGGGATTAGATTCTTGTAGCTTTAAGTAATTTACGACATCTTGAAAAGCATTTGCACTATACAGTTTTTCACGGATACATTTCTCTAACGCCATTGGAATCCAATGAGGATCATTTTCGGCAACCCTTTGTAAAATGAGTAATTGATCACGGCGATAGCGCTTATATCTCTGGCAGATTTCATCAATATATTGTCTCGATGCTTCTCCAGTAGGAAATAAATGAAGCACTCTTTGTTTAAGCATATCAAGCGATTCTGTATGATCTCGTGCATGATTCGTATTTTTAATTAGCTTTCCTTTTTCTAAACTTATCGTGTGCTTGGCAAGTATTTCACCAGTTGTAGGTTCTATGATGATTAATTTTTCATTATTGATTTGCAGATTCACTGTAGGGCATTTCGTATATGTGCCGATAGGTACTGAATAGCGATTCGATTTGTAACGAATCGTGTTGTCCTTATTCACATTCCTTGTTATAATTTCAATAGGGTTGCTTTCTGTTAAAGAAAGCGGTGAGGAGATCTTTCGTAAGTGTTTCTTTTCCAGTTGATACACTTCGTAAGGTCTCTTTTTTATTGTTTGATGCACTTTATAGTTCCCAGTACGTTCTAGCCAATTCCAGGCTTTTTCATTCCAATCTCCGATTGTTGAGAAGATACGATGTGCTGCGAAATTATACTTGATATATTTCACAACGTTCTCAATTTTTCCTTTCGATTGGGGATCTGCTTTTCGACATAGGTAAATCTGAAATTTACGTTCGTTCACATATGCCTGAAATTTCTTTGTTAAGATAAGATCTCCAGCATTTTCGCTTACCGCAATAAGATTGTCTTGATCATAAACAATTTCTTCAGTCATTCCCCCAAAATATCTAAAGGCATTTTCGTGACAACGAATGGTGTCTTTGGTTGTAAAGGGGCGGTCTTGCCATTCCATATACTTTTGTCGAGAGTGAGATAATACAAAGGCAATAAAATAAAGTTTGATGTCCTTATTATCTATTGTTTTCTGAATGGTTTGTCCCCAGTCTACTTGCATTTGTTTTCCTGGTGGTAATTCATCAACAGCTTCATGTTCTCGGGGTTCATCCGTTTTTTCAATTTGATAAATTTCTCTCATCTCTTTGACATACCGACGAACTGTACTTTCTCCAACTTGTAAGTCAGGAAACTTTTCTTGAAGCCAGTCCAAAATTTGTGCTCCACTCATGCTTGGATTTTCTTGTAACCATGTCACAATCCAATCCCGATAGGGATCTAACTTTTTCTTTCGCTCAATCGTGCCAAACTCCTCCACCGCTTCTTCAAATGTCATATTTAAATACTTATAAACTGTATTACGTGAGATTTTCAATTTCCTTGCGATTTGTGAAATTCGCAATCTTTTAGTACGTAATTGATGGATTTCAATATATAACACAAGCTTCTCCTCCACTAGTACAACCTCCAATAAACTTAATAAACTAGTTTATTAGAAGTGTATTTGATAGTGAAAAAGTGTTCAATCCAAATGAGCGGAATCTGTTGATTTTATTTTATCGTTTACAATAGTATGACGGTGAATTAAATACGGGTATTTAAACTTTTAACAGGTAAAATAAAATACAATGGTAAATTACACCATAACATAAAATCTAGTATATACAGCTTGTATATTATGGTGTAATTTGTTTAAAAATGATTAAATAAGATACCTTCGGAGGGATAAAATGTCGACGCCGGGAATTGGAGATCCATACTGGTATGAATGGTATGTAGGTTTAGAAAGAATTATAGAAATGATTAACCCAGATAGCAATATTTCATATGTAATTTTTCAATCAGAAGTTCATAATACGATAGACGATGTAGTTGTTGGAATTGGCAATCAGGAAGAAGTATGTTTTCAAGTTAAGCATGAAGTTGGAGATGCAGGGAAGGGAAATCTTACGTTTTCAAAATTAATAGAAACAACCATTAGGGAAAGTGGAAGTACTAAGATGAGTTTAATAAGAGCTTTAGCTATTGGTTGGAAAGATGCTCGAGAAAAAGAGGGTAAGACTATTACGCCAGTCTTATATACTAATAGAAAATTAGGGGTAAATAGAACAACACGAACCTTTGATGGTGAAAGGTATAGAGCTATATCGTTAGAGGAATTCATACGAAAAATAAAATCATATGTAGAACAATCAAAATCTATAGCAGAAATTGATAGATTAATTGATGATAGAGATTTAAAGGTTCAGTGGAATGAATTTAAAGCATCAATAGGTGACGACTCCTTAGTATTAGATTTTTTAAAATCAGTTGTAATTAGAAGTAATGAAGGTTCATTAGAGGAATTAGAAAATTCCATGCTTAGATCATTACAAGATACATTTAAATGTAATCTAATGGTAGCAAGAGGTTTATTTGATAAGCTTTGTTCTAATCTGAGGATTTGGACAACTACTAGAAGGAAAGATAAAGTAAAAGTAACAATTGAAGACGTATTTGATGCTTTATCACTAAATTATGATAAAGAGCATGGGGAGCATGAATTACCTTATCCAATGCCTTTTTTTAAAAGCCGTCAAGAATTTGCTAATAATTTAATTAGATATATAAAAGAGAACGATCAGAAAGTAGTATGGATATCCGGTGATCCGGGTAGTGGAAAAACTAGCCTAATTAGTTATTTGCAATTAAATAATAAACTTTTTAAAGCTAGATATCATACTTTTAAACCTATTTCTCCTGAACAAAGATTTTACAATGCTGATTCGGGGTTATGTAAGCCTAAATCTTTATGGAATGATTTATTGATTCAGTTAAGAAGGTATTTTAAAGGAGAGTTGAATAAATATAATATTCCTGTTACTAACGCATTATGTTCTGTTGAACAGATGAGAAAGGAAGTAATTCGTTTAGCGGAGCTATTAAATAAAAAAACAGGTGAAAAAGTAATCATATGTATAGATGGTATTGACCATGCAGCGAGAGCAAATAATGAGATAACTTTTTTACATAGCTTATTCAGTCCTGATGAAATTCCAGAAGGTGTAGTATTTGTAATTGTAGGTCAACCAGCTCAATTATATGAACAATATCCAATCTGGTTAAAAACAGAAACAGAATATGTAGCGCATTTTCATATGCCCCCTCTCTTAAAAGAAGATATTAAAGTGTTGTTGACTCAAAAGGGGATAAAACTAGATATAAATATTAATGTTTTATCGGAATTTATTTATGAAAAAACACAAGGGAATAATTTATCAGTAGCATTTGCAATAGAAGAAGCTAAATATTGTGATACAATTGAAGATTTTAAAAGGATTTTAAATGAAAAATATGTGAGTGGTGATATTACAAACTACTATAGTCATATATGGAAATATGTAACTGATTATTTAAATAAAAAGAATTTAGGATTCCCTTTTCCCGACAAGGTAGTAGCAAGTGCTTTAATATTATTAAATGGAAGAGTTAATACTGATGTTGTAACCGTCAAGTAGAATTAAACAATTTTCCACAAATAATTTTAAACAGTTTTCTACAATTAAGATTCAACAGTTTGCTAAATTAAAATAATACCTTTCTGTATTTCATACGAATGCTATCCGTTTCGTTATCGAAAGTGATAATTTCACTCCTATGTAATAAACGGTCAAGTATAGCTGTTGTTAAAGTAGGATCACCAAGAAATTTTCCCCATTCATTTGGCCCTTTATTAGAGGTTAGAATGAATGCTGCTTTATCATATAAATCATAGATAAACTGGAAAAATAGATTGGCTTCCTGAGTCTCGTAAGTCATGTACATGACATCATCAATAATAATTAAATCCGAAGCTATAATACGTTTGTAGCGTATTTTAGATTTATTGATATATTCTTTTGTTTTTAAAATATACATAAGCTGATTCATGGAGACAAAGGATACTTTGTATCCTCTCTCCACAGCGTGTATTCCTAATGCAACGGATAAATGTGTTTTTCCTGCTCCTGTTGGTCCCATCAAAATTAAAGTAAAAAATTCTTCAATCCAATTCAGTTCTTTTAATACATTTAGTTGTTTTTCACCAAGAGCTGTTTGTTCCTTCAAATCATAGGTATCAAACGTCAATATTTCTGGGAACTCTGCCCATTTCATTAATCTCTCATTATTTTTCTGCTCTCTACATCGCATCTCATAGCTTAAGATTTCATAAACCAGTTCATGATATGTCCAATTCTTTGCTTCAGCTTCACGGAGTAAATTCGGTAATTCTTTAGCCGTCTCAGCGAGGCGCAAGGTACGACATTTATCTTGTAAAATTTCATAGGGATGATGATTCATTCATTTTCACCTCCAGATAAGACTTTTAAATAAATGTCTTCGGATCGTTCTGGTGCTGATAAATCTTTATACTTCTCATTCAATTCAACGATTTTAGGTGAACTTTTTTGATATTGTACAGATAATGCATGTGCAATATCCCGAAAATCATTTGCACTGGTCATTCCAAGTTTCTTCATTTCAGATAAAGCTTCCTCACAATGATTTGGGTAAATTCTGATGGCTTGTTGTAGTACTTTGAGTTGATCCACTAAATGACGTGGATATCGTTCTTTCAATTTGTGTATTAACCATTGAATATTCTCTTTATCTATGAATGTTTCTTGAATTTGATGAATTAAAAGATCTCGTTTACTTGTGCTATGTTCCCGATGGGAGGGATCTGTAATAATCAATCCTTTTCCTTCGGATATTCGGTGCTTTGCTAACTCCATCCCAGTTTCTTTCAGTCGAATAATTAACCAACCATCCTCTTCTTGTAAATAAGCAAGATTTGGGGCATCTGCTCTATATGTTCCTTTAGGAACGCTATATCGATTTCCTTCATAACGAATAACATTGTCCTTATGGATATTTCTTGTTATACTTGGAGTTGAAACATTTGCGAAAATGTAAGTACCAGAGACTTTCTTTAAGTGTTGCTTTTCCAGGGCGTGCACTTCAGAAGGTCTCTTTTTCGTATTATGATGAACTTTATAGTTTCCTGTTCTTTTCAACCAAGCGTGGCACGATTGATTCCAATCTGAAAGATGATCGAATACTCGATTTTTGCTAAAATTATTTTTTACAAATTTCACAACCTGTTCAATTTTACCTTTTGATTCCGGATCACTCTTTCTACATAAATAAACATTAAATTTACGGGTATGATGATATTTAGTAAATTCAGCTGTAAGAATTAAATCACCTGCATTTTCACTAACTGCTAATAACGCATCTTGGTCATAGACCATTTCTTCTGGCATTCCTCCAAAGTATTCAAATGCATTTTCATGCATTCGAATCATATCGGAAGTACGAAAAGGTCGATCGAGCCATTCTACATATTTATATCTTGAATGTGATAAAACAAATGCGATAAAATACAACTTTTTATTCTCACCTTGTCTGTTTTTGACGGTAGTTTGTCCAAAATCCACTTGAGCCTGTTTTCCCATTGGTAATTCTGGAACTACACTATATGTCCTCTGAACCTTTACCTTTGGAATCCGATAGTAATCCCTCATTTCGTTTAAATAATTTCGTACAGTGTTCTCAGCGACTTCCCTGAAACCTAACTTTTCTTCCAACCAATCATAAACTTGTGCAGCAGTTAAATCAGGATGTTCCTTCAACCACCCTAGAATTTGATCATGATAAGGGTCTAGTTTCTTTTCTCTTGTACGTAATGTACTTAAAAATTCTTCAAACTCATCAGTACTCATATTCAAATAATCTATCACTCTATTTCTTGAAATATTTAGTTTTCTTGCAATAGCACTCTTGGAGAATCCCTCTTTGTATAAACGATGAATCTCGATGTAAAGCATAAATCTGTTCACTCCTAATTCCTCACTTTCAATAGACTAGTAACAGTATATTTGAAAGTGATTGATGGTGGGGAAACTGTTTAATCTTATTTGGGGAATTCTGTTGAGTTCTATTTGTGGAAAACTGTTAATTCTAGTTTAGCGTTTACAGCAATTCCAATACATTTTTGATTTTATGGGAATTGAATTTGCCGGATATATTCTTGGAAATGGAAATAAACCAGGAGAAATATTACAAGACAAAGTGGCACTTTCCGCAGCTGCTCAAATGCGAAATAAATTGACGGAGAACAACTGAAATTATGGTCGATGTAATAGGCTATAGGAGAGCTCTTTCAAAAATAAAAAGGCAGCCACTTACATTCAGTAAGTAGCTACCTTATTTAAAGGATTACTCCGCATTTTCCCCGTGGCTGATATGCATATCGTAAATGAAAAGTGCGGTTTCATCGTCTTTGATGCGTCTCAATTTTTGTACAACCGTTTCAAATAAAGACTCTTCTTCCACTTGTTCTTGAAGGAACCATTTTAAGAAAGTTGTTGTTGTATATTCTTTTTCGCTGTCTGCAATGTCTGAAAGAGTATAAAATCTGCTTGTTACCACTTTTTCATGTTCCAAAGCTTTTTCGCAGGCATCCAGTACGGATTCATATTCGTTGTTTGGATTGCCGAAACCTGTAATAATCGCTTGTTCGCCGCGATCATGAAGATATTTGTAAATCTTCATTCCGTGCGCTCGTTCTTCTTCTGCATGTTCCAAGAAAAACTTGGCAAACCCATTATAATCTTGGCTTTCGCAATAAGAAGCCATCGCAAGGTAGACATGGGAAGAATAAAACTCATAATTCATTTGGTCGTTCAATGCTTCCACCAATGTAGGCGACATTTTTGTGCTTGCGCTTTTTTCTAATTTTTCCATATACAAGACTTCCTTTCCAATGGGTTTTGTTGCAGCTAAATCAGGAATGATTCCCCTTTTATCATGAGAAAAAATCGTTGAAATAATGTAAATATGAAAAGGTAATTTTTTACGCCTCTATATATACTTTCTCACATAATCTTTCAAATAAAATGGATATTCTATTACGAATTGAAGAATATTTTAAAAACTCCTCTTTATTTTTGTGGGCCAACGCTTGATCCAAATAATAGGAGGTGCTCAAAAGGTTCAACATGCAATCGATTTCATCCATCATTTTTCCGTTCCCCACCGATTCTTCCAGATCCTGCACGAACATAAATTCTTCTTTATGATGGTTTATTTTGACTAATACAAACCAGCCAACATCCACGATATATTTTTTGCGGTTCGTGATTGTCAAAAGATCCCCATGCTTTAGAACGATTGAATGGCAAACCAGATTTTCCTTTTTATATCCATGAGCATAACATTGAATTTGGATCCCCTGTTCGTCTGCTACAATTAAATTACCCAACGTTGATTCCTCCAAACCTCTTGAAACCTTTCATTTAATAATAATAAATATTAATTTTCCACACTCATTTATGATAATGATAATCGTTATCATAAATAAAATCAATTGATATCAGGAAATCCAGATCATTCGTTCAGGGAGCCATCATACACTGCCACCTTTTCTTGGCTGAGCTTGTTTAACGCAAAAGCGAGCCATGTAGCCGCAATGCCGCCGCCGCAATAGGCAATGACTCTTTTTCATTTACCTTCATCTTATGATTTTGCATGGCAAGGATCTTTTATAGAATTTGTCCTTCTCCACTGAATGGGAAATTTAAACAATTGAATTTTCCGGAAATTTATAACAAAATAAGGGATGGTGAAAGGAGTCAAAAAGAAATGGCAACTCATGAAAAATTGGAAAAAATCATCGAAACTATTCCAACAATGAAAAAGGCTTTCCCGATGGATTTTTCCATAGCCGTATGTGATACGGAAAAGTTTTTAGCTTATTTTCCGGCAGAGAATTTGAATCTTCATATTCAACCCCAACAGCCTCTAAATCCCGAAGAACCCCTGATGACAGCTTTAAAATTAAATAAACGTCTGCAGTCGGATGTACCTAAAGAATTCTACGGATTTGAATTTACAGGTGTCGCCCAACCAGTGGAAGATGATGTTACAAAAAAAGTGATTGGTGGAATCGCCATTCAAATTCGAAAAGATACCGAGTTGCGCGACATTGCCTTGCAACTGACGGATGTTCTTTCAAGTGCGACTGCCGACATCAATTCAATCGTTCAGGGTGTTGGACAAATTACGACAGTTTCCACGCAGCTTTTTGATTATTCCAAGCTGGCTGAAGAAAGTGTGGAACAATCGACAGCTGTGTTGTCCATTATAAAAAAAGTCGCTGATCAAACAAATTTGCTTGGTTTGAATGCGGCTATTGAAGCTGCAAGAGCTGGAGAACATGGCCGCGGGTTTGAAGTGGTCGCCAATGAAATCCGGAAATTCTCCAAAGAAACGATTTCCTTTGCAGAACAAATTCGAAAAACCATGTCTGAAATTTCATCAGTAACAGAACAAATGGCCCGTTCGATTGAACAGCTTTCAAGCATAGGGAAGAATCAGCAGGAAGCCATTGAGCAAGTGACAAATTCGTTGTCTGAAATCGATAAATTATCAAGGGAGCTGCATGCCCTTGCGGTTAAAATTTAAAGAAGCAACATCCGGAATAATAGAATTGCAACGACATACTGTTTAAAAGATATTGATACATACTTTCCTAATGGAAAAGGAGGCTGGGACAAAACCCCCTCTAAAATGGAAACAGCCCATGAAATTTTGGAATGAAATTTCATGGGCTGTTTTTCATTTTTTCAATAAAAAATAAGGACCTCTTCTGTTAAAATTAAGTTAGCACACAAAACCTAACAGAAAGAAGGGTCCTTATGTTCAAATATTATAACATGAATCAATTAGTTTTGCCTCTAGATTTAGAAATAAAATTACAAGAAAATGATATTGCCTTCCACATTCACCATTTAGTTGAAAGTATTCCAGATGAAGCCTTCCAGCCGTTTCTTCGAAATACAGGTTGTCCTGCTTATCATCCACGCATGATGCTAAAAATTATTTTGTGTGCCTATTCGCAGTCTGTCTTTTCAGGTCGAAAAATTGAAGCGCTATTAAAGGACAGTATACGAATGATGTGGTTGGCACAAGGATATGAACCAAGTTATCGGACGATCAATCGTTTTCGTGTGCATCCGGAAGTAAAAGAATTAATTCGTCAATGTTTTGTCCAATTCCGTTGCCAACTGGTGGAAGAAAAGTTAATCGATCAAGAAGCCATTTTTATCGATGGTACGAAGATTGAAGCGAATGCCAATAAATTTACTTTCGTATGGAAGAAATCCATTGAAAAATACAACCAAAGCTTAATTGAAAAATCCAATCAGCTCTACAACGAACTGTTAGAGAAGGAAATCATCCCTGAAATGGAGCGGGAAAATGAGGGAGAACTGTCCGTTGAAGAACTCGCTCAAATGGTGCAACAAGTCGATGAAGTGATTACGGAATATGACCAAAAGATAGAAGCATCGCCCGATGCCACAGAACGAAAAGCATTAAGAAGCGAACGGAAATATCCGAAGCGAGTGTACAAACAGTTGATTGACTTGATTTTACGTAAACAAAAGTATCAAAAAGACTTCGAAATCTTGGGTGAACGGAATAGTTATTCCAAAACAGACTTAGATGCGACGTTCATGCGAATGAAAGACGACTATATGAAAAACGGTCAATTGAAGGCTGGATACAACGTACAAATCGCAACAGAAGGTCAATACGCACTAGCTTATAGCATCTTTCCAAATCCTACTGATACACGTACATTAATTCCGTTCTTGAATAAGATAGAAAAGGATTATTTTCCGTTGCCAAAGTATATTGTCGCAGATGCTGGTTATGGTAGTGAACAAAACTATGAAGACATCCTTTCGAATCGAAAATGTGAGGCACTCATTCCATATACCATGTATGAGAAAGAACAAAAGAAGAAATATAAACAAAATCCATTTCATCCAGACAATTGGATGTACGACGAAGAAAGTGATACCTACATTTGTCCAAATCAGCAGCGAGTAACCTTCCGTTATCGTTCTGTACGTACAGATAAGACTGGTTTCAAACGAGAATTGAAAATCTATGAATGTGAAAACTGTTCAGGATGTCCATTTCGTTCATCATGCACAAAAGCAAAGGAAGGCAATCACCGAAAGGTCATGGTGAATGAAAAATGGGAACAACAAAAAGAATATGTAAGAGCGAAGCTTTCAGAAGAAAAAGCTGGTTCTATTTTCCGTCAACGTAAAATAGACGTAGAACCAGTTTTTGGATTCTTGAAGGCTAATTTGCGTTTCACTCGATTTTCCGTTCGAGGAAAATCGAAAGTGGAAAATGAAATGGGCATTGCCTTAATGGCCGTGAATTTACGAAAATACACGGCCAACAAAGATCAACTAACCAAAAATAATGGGGATAAATGGAAAAAGGAGAATTTGAGCCAACTCAAATTCTCCTTTTTCCTATCTAGAAGCTAGTTTTGTCCCAGCCCCCTTTTCATAGGACTTGTACTATATTTCTGCCGTTTTTCTTTGCCATATACAGTGCCTGGTCAGCACGCTTAATTAAAGTTACTGGAACATCGTCAGGAGGATGATGCCATTTTTATAATGGAGGTAGCCTCTTAATCGATAATTTCATTTCGGAAGATTGATGGAAGCTTTATTTATGAATTAAACGATTCATCCAATTTTAATCTGCCATCTTCCATCCGATATACTTTATCACAGAACTCCAGCATCCGTTCGTCATGGGTTACCATGATGGCTGCTTTATTTCTTGTTTTCGTTTCTTTTGCAATCAGTTGAACCACTTCAAAGGCTCTTTTTGAATCAAGGCTTGCAGTCGGTTCATCTGCGAGAATGATGGATGGATCGTTCATAAAAGCGCGGGCAATGGCCGTACGTTGACGTTCTCCCCCTGATAGCTGTTCAGGGAATTTTTTCAATTTTTCCCCCAAACCAAGTTCTTGCAATAATTGGACGGCAAATTGCTTGTCCTCTTTCGTCTCTTTTCCGTCCAATCTTTTCACTACAAGCAATTGATCGAGCACATTTAAGTAAGGAATGAGATTGCTCGTTTGAAAAATAAAGCCGATTTCATGAAGGCGCAAATTTATCAAGTCTTTCGGTTTTATCGAATTCAGATTTTTTCCGTTCAGAATGACGTCGCCTTTTGTAGGGTGCAAGAGCGCCCCTGCAATTGATAAGAAGGTACTTTTTCCCGAACCGGATGGACCAATGACAGCAATAAACTCCCCTTGTTCCACTGTGAGCGACACATCCTGAAGGGCATGCACTTCATTTTCCCCTTGCTGATAAATTTTAGAGACATTGTTAAATTCTAAAATTGCCATTATTCTACCCTCCCAATCGCTAGCAGCGGATCAATTTTTGTGACTCTGCGGACGGAAGCCAAAGAGCCCAATGTTGAAATGATAACAAGTAAAATCGAATAGAGAACAACTAATTTAATATCAAGTGAGAACGGCATGTCCTCCGGAAGAATCAATGCTGTCAAGTAAGTTAATAGGATACCAATAACCACACTTATCAATGACAATAAAAATACTTGGGATACAATGGTTTTTGCAAGGAAACGGTTGCTTGCACCGATCGCTTTTAATATTCCAAATTGATTCGATTTTTGTAGTGTGAGTACATAGAAGAAAACACCTAATACGAATGCTGAAATGACTAAAAGGAAACCGAGCATCATCATAATCGTGCCATTTTCTTCTTTGAATCCAGGCATACCTTGGATTGCTTTTGCTTTTGTGACGATTTCGATATTATCAAATTGTTTGCTTAATTGTTCTGCATCGATATTTTCCCCTTGCAGCATAATTGCATTAACCGGTTTCTCAATTCCTTTATCTGAACCCGGTGCTGCAAACTGAATTGCTTGCCATTTATCAAGAGTAGTGAAAATGGAAGGTAAGTGGTTGTAGGTTTCGTTTGTCACAAACCCAACGATTTTCATTTTTTCTAATGAGCCTTCGATTTCCAGTGTGTCCCCGATTTTATAGCCTTCTTTCTTTAGAGAATCATTTGCGATGACTTCTAAAGGTTTTCCCTCTTTAAGGGAATCTCCTTCCACGACTTGAGGTTCCAGAAAACTGCCAGGGATGATGCCCAAGATGGAAACGTCCACTTTTTTCCCATCAGTGGAAGATTCATTGATGACTGTTGTGGACGTTGCACCCACTGGCGCTGCATCTTCAACATTTGCTTGTTGTTTAATTTCATCGACCAATGATTCGCTTATGACTGAGCGGCTCATGGAGGCTCTCGATTCTTCTTCGAAAACGACATAGTCAGCATCCATATTTTTTATAGTTGCTGCACTCAATGTAGTAAGGCCGTTCCCTAATCCACAAAGAATCAGAACGAGCCAAGCTATGAGAACGGTGATTACTCCAATTAATAAAAACCGCAATTTGCTGTGCTTCAACTCTTTAATTGCGAGAAACAATGCTTGTCAACTCCTTATTGAAATATTTAATAGTCATACGTGACTATTAAGAGTATATGGGTTATTTTGCGATTAGTCAATCATGACTAAATGGAGGTTATAGAAAAAGGAACCATCCGTGATGGTTCCTTGATAGTTTCAGAAATTTATTAGGGGTGAAGAAGTTTTTGAATGGTTTTTTCAAGAAAAGCAATTTCTGCTTCCAGCATCGTGATTTTATGTTGAACTGCCAGGTTAACACCGCTTCCTGTTTCATGGGGAGGCGTCTGTTCAAGCATTTCTAATAGAGTTTTGTTTTTCTTTAACCGTTCTTTTAAGGCCGGGATCACTTTTTCCATTGGAAGAAAATCCATAAACATCAATCCGATGTCGCCCTTATAGTGGACGGTCTCGGCGGAAGAAAGATTGTCCAAAAGCAATTGAAAAAAATATTCCCGCCCTTTATCATTAATCGAATACACTTTCCGGGTGGGTCTATTTCCTTCCTGTTCCAGTTGAATATCAATATATCCTTGTTGATGCAGTTTATCCAGCGTGGCATAGGCGGTAGGTTTTTTCATGTCTGTGACTGCGCTTAAATTTCTTTCGATAAATTCATTGATTTGATATCCGTGTTGACTTTGGCCCATGAGTAATCCGAGTAAAATGAGTGAGCGATGTTCCAATGAATAATCCGCCTTTCCTTCATAATTCAGAATATATTTTCTCGTAATTTTTTCATATAGTCAAATGGTCGTCCACCAGGCATTAAATTGGTAACATCATCTGCAGCATCTATTTGTCCTTATTTTTTGAATCACTATTTATGTCGCAACAGCAATCGATGTGTTTTCATACTGTGGATCCGTTAAGGCTTTCACGATGAAATGGGCCACATCTGCGCGGGGAATCGATCTTGCGTTATTTGGAACCCCTTCTTTGGCTTCCCTGTAATTTCCGGTAAATGGATCATTCGTTAAACCCATTGGCCGTACGATCGTATAATGGAGTCCATTAGCTTGAATATAATCCACTGCATGGCGATGGTCTGTAAGTGCGTTTTTTAACATTTTCATCACCATTTTTCCGCTGATTCCCGGAATTTCCCCATCAATTCCAGCAGAAGCAGTGTAAATAATACGTTTTACTTGATGTTCCTTCATACCATCCACAATATTTTTTGTCATCTCTTCCAGTTCATTGGATTTTTTCATCCCTTGGCTTGAGCCTAAACAGGATATGACTGCATCATGGCCATCAATCGCTGCAGATACTTCTTCCTTATTGAAGGCGTCACCTTGAATAATGTGCAATTTGTCATGTTCAACTTCAAGTTTAGATGGATTGCGTACAAAAGCGGTCACCTCAAAGCCTTTTTCCAAGGCTTGTTTAACGACATGACGGCCAACACCACCCGTTGCTCCAAAGACGATAATTTTCATAAAGCCCCTCCTTCCTTCCGTTAAACAGAAACAATCCTTGTAATCAATTATAGAATTGTGGTATTTGAAATGCCAATAATTGAATGGCCGCAAGGTGAATAAAAAGCCGCAAAAGGTTGTTCTATCAACATTTCGTGGCTTTTTATGATGGGAGCAATGATTATTGATCTTCAATCATAATATAAGTCGCTTTCACCGGACCATGCACGCCGACAATCAATACGGATTCTATATCTGCTGAATTGCTTGGTCCTGACATAAATAAAATGCAGGATGGCACTTGTTGACCCTTTTCGATTTGCTTGCGGATTTTTTGGGCAGCTTGCGTCATTCTAGGGACAATGGAACTTTTCGGAATAAGCACGATCACTTTTTGCGGCAAAAAGTTCATTGTGCGTCCCCGGTTTGGATGACTGGTAAGCATAGCGGTGGCGGATTCGGCCAATGTCGTTTCGCTGATCGTTATACCGATATTCGCCTTTTCGGCCTGGCGAATGTTTTCCTCAGGGGTGTCCGGATTCCACTCGTAAAAGTGGATGCCGTTTTCCGGCAAATTTTCCATCCATTTCTTCACCCCGAATTTTTCAAAGCGGTCGTCTTTCCATGTGATGACCGATTCACCTCCATAATCGTTCACCACTTGATGAAGTACATTCGGCAAATCCGCGGTTGTTGTTTGGACGAACGTTGTATGGATGTTTTCGCATTGCTGTTTCAACACTTCCACCAGTTCATCTTGGGATGCATTTTTTAACACTTCATGTTGGGGGCAATATTTCCAAACGGGACGTTCCACTTTTGTTCGAACAGGGCGGCCGAGGCTTTTGGCAATTTGATTTAGGAATTCATCGCGATTTTGAATCGTCATGATTTCTCTCCTTTCTGACGCTGCTTCATCCAATGGCGGAAGCTTTCTTTATTCGGTGCAGGAAAATCCCGCACTTCCGTCCAAGCTTTTAATGGCCCTGGCCCGTGTGTGATTTTGTCATCTTTTACAAAAGGAGACATGACGGGTGAAGCGACTTTGGTTGCCATATTAAAGAGCGGTGAAGTGGATGCGCCCAGTCCAAAGGCTTTCATGATCAGACGTTCGGAAATTGGTGCCTTGCCTTCCTGTTCCACTATTTTTTGGCGATGCAAATGTAATAATTGATGCAAAGGGATTTTTACAGGGCATACTTCTGTACATGCACCGCAAAGGCTTGATGCATACGGCAATTCTTTGAAGTCGTCATATCCTCCAAGCAGCGGCGATAAAACGGCGCCAATCGGTCCTGAATAAATGGACCCGTAAGTGTGGCCGCCTACATGGCGATACACTGGGCAAACATTGACACATGCTGCACAGCGGATGCATTGTAGTATAGGCTGGAATTCCGTGCCTAAAATTTTCGAGCGTCCATTATCTACTATGACTAAGTGGAATTCTTCCGGACCGTCTGTTTCGTTTTCTCCTTTTGGGCCTGTCAGCAATGTGATATAGCTTGTTAATCGTTGGCCGACCGAGCTGCGAGTTAATAGGCTGACGAGAACTTCCATTTCCTCAAAGGTTGGTACAATTCTTTCCATCCCCATTACCACGATTTGAGTTTTTGGCAGAGCTGAGACAAGGTCTGCATTTCCTTCATTTGTCACTAAAGTCACTGTGCCGCTTTCGGCAATGGCAAAGTTGCATCCTGTAATGCCGATGTCTGCTGTTAAATATTCCTCGCGCAGCTTTTTGCGGGCAAACAGCGCCATTTCTTCAGGTTGTTCTGATTTGTCGTAGCCAACTTTTGCAAAGATTTCCCGTATTTGATGGCGGTTTTTATGCAATGATGGCACAATGATGTGGGAAGGCGGCTCGTGATCATTCAATTGTAAAATGAACTCGGCCAGATCGGTTTCCACCACTTTGCAGCCGGCTTCTTCCAACGCTGCGTTTAGATTGATTTCTTCTGTCACCATCGATTTAGATTTAACAATTTTTTTCGCTTCTTTTTGAATGGCGATGTTTTTTATATAGTTCGATGCGTCTTCTTTTGTTTTCGCGAAAAATACATGGCCGCCTCGTTTGGCCACATTTTCGCTCAACTCATAAAGATATGCATCTAAATTTTCTAAAACGTGTTTTCGAATTTCTTCTCCATGAGCTCTCCATTCTTCCCAATTTCCTAATTCCTCCACGCGAGCTTGACGGCGGGTTTGAAATCGGGCTTGGGCAGCGGAGATAGCGCCTCGCATAAAGGCATCGTTTAAGTTCGTCTCTACGCGTTCTTTAAAATGTTCATCACTTGTTTTCATAGCCATCATGAATCCCCCCTTAGCGACTATTTAACACTTCTGCAATATGCATAACGCGAATCGGCTTTCCGGTGCGGCTGATTCTTCCTCCAATATTAATAAGGCATCCGGCATCTGCACCAACTAAAATATCCGCTCCTGTTTCTTCGATATTGCGAACTTTTTCATCCACCATTTCTCCGGAAATATTCCCCATTTTCACGGAGAATGTACCGCCAAATCCACAGCAGCGCTCGTTTCCTGGAAGTTCAACATATTCCATTCCTTCAACATTTTGAAGTAATCGGATGGGTGCATCTTTTACTCCTAAAAGTCTCGTCATATGGCATGATGTATGATAAGTAGCTTTGCCTTTTAACCGGGCTCCGACATTTTCAATTTTTAAAACATTTACAATAAAGTCGGTTAATTCATAGGTTTTATCTGCTAAACGTTGCGCTCTTTGTTCCCATTCCGGATCCCCTTTAAAAATATGCGGATATTCTTTGAACATATATGCGCAAGAACCTGATGGCGTAACAACATATTCTGCATGTTCAAATGCTTTAATCATGTTTTTCATGGAACCTTTTGATTCTTCTACATATCCGCTGTTATAAGCCGGCTGTCCGCAGCAAACTTGTGATGAAGGAAAATCGATTTCACAACCAAGCCGTTCAAGAAGTTCAACAGTCGCTTTTCCTACATTCCCTTGAAACATATCGACAAGGCATGTCGCAAATAATGAGACTTTCATTATGAATCCCCCTATAATCCTACATAAATCAACAGGTCATCAGATGACTTAAATAGTAACACATTTTTTTAAATTCTACTATAATTTTTTGAAAATACAAAATATAAAAAAGTGCAGAAGCTGGTTAAACTTCTACACTTTTCCTTATTCAGCCATATCGAAATATTTCATTAAAATTTCTTCTACGTTATTTAAATGGGAATACATGGCGAGTTCTGCTAGTTCGGGATTTTGTTGTTTGATAGCTAAATAAATTTGCATATGTTCATCATATAATTGTTCAATCGTGGTTTGTTTAGAAAATAACCAAATGCGCCTTGTTTCTCGCATTAATTCAATCGTAAGCCCAGATACTTGGTTTAGTAAATTAGGTAGCAGAGGGTTGTGGGAAGCATTTGCAATGGCCTTATGGAATTCGAAATCCGCTTTTTCACCAAGCTCTTCATCCCCTTCTACGTTTTTCATTTCCTCAAGGATTCCTTCTAAAATGACAAGATCTTCTTTTGTTCTGTTTTTCGCTGCGCTTCTTGCCGTCCCAACTTCAAGAATTTTTCTTAATTCAAGCAAATGAGGGACGTATTCTCTGTATGTAATAATGGCCGTAGAAAGAGGAAATTCCAGTTTTTGTTTAGGGAAGTTTTTCACAAATGTGCCAGAGCCTTGTTTTATTTCAATCAGCCCCATTGCTTTTAAGGCTGATAATGCTTCACGAACAGCGGATCTACTGACTTGTAATTGCTCTGCTAAATATTCAACAGAATCTAAACGGTCACCTGGTTTTAGTTCGCCTGTACGGATCTTTTCATAAAGAATTTCACAAACTTCTTCGTAAATTTTTTTCGTTTTTACTTTTGCAAGTTTCAAATAGTCCACCTCGTTTTTCAAGCAAAATCGGTAAATTAATTATACATTATACCGAAAGTACAATGAAAAATCTTCTCGTTCAGAGAAGATAAAAGTGTAACTCAAGTAAAACAACATTGAATTTTAAAAAAATTCAATTTATAATCTAAGTCATAAGGTCATCAGATGACTTGATAGGGGATATTTTGAAACATTGGGGGAAAGAGCATGACATTTACTCAAAATTTTACAGCAGTTGGAAACAGTTTAGGGTGGACAGCCCTGGTTGCAACAATTCCTATTTTATATTTTTTCTGGGCGCTTGCTATTAAAAAAATGAAAGGGTATATGGCGGGGCTAACCACTTTAATTATAGCTATCGTCATTGCAGTTTTAGCATTTAAGGTGCCAGTTTTGACAGCAGTAGCATCTGCTTCGCAAGGGGCTGTATATGGAATCATTCCAATTGGCTGGATTATCATTACGTCCGTATTTTTATATAACTTGACGGTAAAAACCGGACACTTTGATGTTATTCGTTCATCGGTGTTATCTATTACTGAAGATCGTCGTATTCAGGCTCTATTGATAGCCTTTTCTTTTGGGGCATTTTTGGAAGGGGCAGCAGGATTTGGCGCTCCGGTTGCCATTACAGCGGCGTTGCTAGTAGGGTTGGGTTTTAAACCGTTGCAAGCGGCGGGCCTTTGTTTAATTGCAAACACAGCTCCTGTAGCTTTCGGGGCTATTGGGGTACCGATTACCGTAATGGAAGGGATTACAGGGATTCCTGCTTTAGAAATTTCAAAAATGGTAGGCCGTCAATTGCCTATTATTGCCGTATTTATTCCATTTGTTTTAGTGGTGATTATGGTCGGTTTTAAACGGGCTTTTGAAGTGCTGCCTGCAATTTTAGTATCCGGTATTTCGTTTGCAGTGGCGCAATTTTTAAGTTCCAATTATTTGGGCGCCGAATTGCCGGATATTATTTCATCCTTAGTATCCTTAGTAGCTTTAGCGATTTTCTTGCGCTTTTGGCAGCCAAAACATATTTATCGTTTTGAAACGGATGGCCAAATGGAGGATACAAAAAATCATTATACTAGTGGACAAATTTTAAGGGCTTGGTCTCCGTTTATTGTATTAACGCTATTTATTTCTGCCTGGGGAATTCCATCCTTCAAAAAGGCGTTATTAGGTACATATGAAGGCGGGAACGCATTTTTAACCTTTGTGAATAACATTGGTGGTGCGCTCACGTTCTATCCGGAAGTACCGTTTTTACATAATCAAGTGATTGATGGTTCAACAGGCAAAGAAATTGCGGCAGTGTATAAATTCGAATTATTAGGTGCTGCGGGAACAGCCATTTTATTTGCTGCTATAGTATCTAAGTTTCTATTGAAAGTTTCTTGGGGTAAATGGGTAAAAACTTTTGGTGAAACCATCAACGAAATTAAATTCCCGCTTTTAACTATTTGCTGCGTTGTTGGTTATGCTTATGTGGCAAACACAGCCGGCATGATGACGACTTTAGGTTTAGTATTGGCAAAAACAGGAGCTTTATTCCCGTTCTTCTCACCGGTGCTTGGCTGGATTGGTGTGTTTGTTACAGGTTCGGATACATCTTCCAACGTATTGTTTGCCAAGTTGCAGCAAGTTACGTCTGAATCCATCGGCATGGATCCGGTTCTTGCGTTGGCTGCCAACACATCGGGAGGCGTGACTGGAAAAATGATTTCGCCGCAAACATTAGCTGTAGCTGCTGCAGCGGTGGGATTAATCGGAAGAGAATCAGAGTTGTTAAAATTTGCCTTAAAATATAGTCTCATTTTACTTCTCTGCATATGTATCATTACATTTTTGCAAAGCACGGTACTTACATGGATAATTCCATAAGTTCTGAAATCTTAGCAGTATTGTCTGTTATAGATGATGCTGCTAACAATTTTGAGTAATGGGGGGAAAACTTATGAAAAAAATTGAAAAAGTCTTAGTAGCAAACCGCGGCGAAATTGCCATCCGCATTTTCCGCGCATGTACTGAATTGAAAATAAAAACCGTTGCAATTTATTCCCATGAGGATAGCGGCGCCATTCATCGTTTTAAAGCGGATGAATCCTACTTAGTAGGAAATGGAAAAAAACCGATTGATGCTTATTTAGATATTGAAGGAATTTTAAAAATAGCAAAAGAAGCAAATGTGGATGCTATTCACCCGGGATATGGCTTTTTATCAGAGAATGTAGAGTTTGCTCGCCGTTGCGAAGAAGAAGGAATCATCTTCATTGGACCAAAATCAAAACATTTAAGCATATTTGGGGATAAAGTAAAGGCTCGCGAACAAGCCATCGCTGCTGGAATTCCTGTCATTCCAGGTACAGATAGGCCAGTAAAAAGTTTGGAAGAAGTTGAACAGTTTGCAGATACATACGGCTACCCCATTATGATTAAAGCTGCACTTGGCGGTGGAGGCAGAGGAATGCGCCTTGTGGAAAAGGCAAGCGATTTAAAAGAGGCTTTTGAACGGGCCAAATCCGAAGCAAAAGCGGCTTTTGGTTCGGATGAGGTTTACGTGGAAAAAGCCATTGTTAAACCAAAACATATAGAGGTTCAAATTTTAGGGGATGAAGCCGGCAATATCGTGCATTTATATGAACGGGATTGCTCAATTCAACGCCGCCATCAAAAAGTGGTAGAGATTGCGCCATCTATCTCAATTTCAGAAGAGTTGCGCCGCCGCATTTGCGAAGCAGCTGTAAAATTGATGAAAAATGTGCAGTATGTGAATGCAGGGACAGTGGAGTTTTTAGTAACGGGCGATAATTTTTACTTTATTGAGGTAAACCCGCGCATTCAAGTGGAACATACCATTACCGAAATGATTACAGGAGTTGATATTGTTCAGGCGCAAATTAAAATTGCGGAAGGTCATGGACTACACAGTAAAGCAATTCGGATTCCTGAGCAAGAAAAGATTCCTTTATTTGGCTATGCCATTCAATCACGGATTACAACGGAAGATCCAAAAAACCATTTTATGCCGGATACAGGAAAAATTATGGTGTATCGCTCATCCGGCGGTTTTGGTGTCCGTTTAGATGCAGGGAACGGTTTCCAAGGCGCAGTTGTTACTCCTCACTATGATTCGTTGCTTGTGAAACTATCGACTTGGGGAAGAACCTTTGAAGAAGCAGCGCAAAAAATGGATCGCAATTTGCGGGAGTTCCGTATTCGAGGTGTGAAAACCAATATTCCGTTTTTAGAAAATGTCGTAAACCATGAGAAATTTTTAAGCGGCCAATTCGATACAAGCTTTATTGATACAACACCGGAATTATTTGAATTTAAAGAACGGAAAGACCGTGCGACAAAGCTGTTAAACTATATCGGCAATGTGACATTAAATGGCTTCCCTGGAATCGAAAAGCGGCCAAAACCAATCTTTGTTCAGCCTCATATTCCGACTGTACCTGAAAAAAAGGTAACTGGTACAAAACAAATTTTAGATGAACAAGGCGTGGCTGGACTTATCCAATGGATTAAAGCCCAAGATGATGTACTGCTTACCGATACAACATTCCGGGATGCCCATCAATCGCTCCTTGCCACACGCGTTCGTTCGAAAGATATGTTTGAAATTGCCGATGCTACAAGCCAATTGATGAACGATTTCTTCTCCCTTGAAATGTGGGGAGGAGCAACTTTCGATGTAGCGTATCGCTTTTTAAAAGAAGACCCTTGGGATCGATTGGAAACATTGCGCAAAAAAATTCCAAATATCTTGTTCCAAATGTTATTTAGAGGAAGCAATGCGGTAGGGTATTCCAACTATCCGGATAACGTCATCCGCGAGTTTATAAAATTATCAGCTCAGTCCGGTATTGATGTATTCCGCATTTTCGATTCATTGAACTGGGTAAAAGCGATGGAAGTGGCCATTGACGAAGTTCGCCTCAACGGAAAAGTGGCAGAAGCGGCAATCTGCTATACGGGCGATATTTTAGATGATGGAAGAGCAAAATATACGGTGCAATATTACAAGGAAATGGCAAAACAATTAGAACAGGCCGGCGCGCATATTTTAGCCATTAAAGATATGGCAGGGCTGCTTAAACCAAATGCAGCTTATCGTTTAATTTCCGAATTGAAGGAAACAACAGATTTGCCAATTCATCTCCATACTCATGATACAAGTGGAAATGGGATTTTCGTTTATGCAAAAGCCATTGAAGCAGGAGTGGACATTATTGATACGGCATTAGGTTCCATGGCTGGCTTAACATCTCAGCCAAGCGCCAATTCGCTCTACTATGCTTTAAGCGGCGAAAAACGGCAAGTTAGAGCGGATATAGAATCCCTTGAAAAACTATCTTACTATTGGGCGGATGTGCGAAAATATTATGTGGATTTCGAAAGCGGCATGAATGCCCCTCATTCAGAAGTGTATGTACACGAAATGCCTGGCGGACAATACAGCAACTTGCAGCAACAAGCGAAAGCAGTAGGGCTTGGGGACCGCTGGGAGCAAGTAAAGAAAATGTATTCCCGCGTCAATTTAATGTTTGGCGATATTGTAAAAGTAACGCCATCATCAAAAGTTGTTGGCGATATGGCGCTTTTTATGGTGCAAAATGATTTAGATGAAGAAAATATTTTTGAGCGCGGGAAAACGCTTGACTTCCCTGATTCCGTCATTGAATTTTTCCAAGGTTATCTAGGACAGCCTTATGGCGGATTCCCGAAAAAACTGCAAAAGCTTATACTAAAAGACCGCAAGCCAATTACGGTGCGCCCTGGTGAACTGCTTGAGCCGGTTGATTTTAGTAAACTTGCTGTTGAGCTGGAAGAAAAAGTTGGATTCAAACCGACTGAGAAAGATTTAATCTCCTATGCACTATATCCAAAAGTATTTGAAGAATACGCTAAAGTGCGTGCCCAATATGGTGACATTTCTGTATTAGATACTCCAACATTCTTATATGGTTTGCGCCTGGGCGAAGAAATTGAAGTGGAAATTGAAAAAGGAAAAACATTGATTATTAAATTAGTGTCCATTGGCGAGCCTCAACATGATGGTACACGGGTAATTTACTTTGAAATTAACGGCCAACCTCGGGAAATTGTCGTACAAGATATGACGGTGGAGGCAACGGGTAATAAAGCCGTCAAAGCGGACCCATCCAATCCAAATCAAATCGGTGCAACGATGCCGGGTACAATTTTGAAAGTGGTAGTATCTAAAGGCAGTCCGATCAAGCGGGGCGACCATTTATTAATTACGGAAGCCATGAAGATGGAAACAACTGTGCAGGCGCCAAAAGACGGTGTGGTAAAAGAAATTTACGTCAAAGAGGGCGACTCCATTTCCACTGGCGACCTATTAATTGAAATCGAATAACAAAGGTGATTTAAGCCAGCAAGGATATCTTCTTGCTGGCTTGAAATGTTAATGGAAGAATTTGGCCTTGCAAAACTTAAAAGAATCCCCATATCCCTTGTATGAAATCCTCCTTTAAATGAAAAGATAAAAATATAAGGAGGTATGATAATGAAAGTTTTGCAAAGAATTGCTCTTGTACTAGCCATTATCGGTGCCATCAATTGGGGACTCATTGGATTTTTTAATTTTGATTTAGTTGCTACTTTGTTTGGAGGGCAAGATTCCGTTATCTCACGTATTATTTATGGCTTGGTAGGGTTGAGCGGTTTATTTTGCTTAACGCTCTTGTTTGAGCCTTGGGATGAATTAGATCGGGAAGATACAACGAGTTCTGTCAGCCAGCCAAATCAAAGTCAGATGAACTACAGAACAGAATTTGGTGAAGAAGAAGATCTCTCTTCATTAAAGAAATCAAACGAGAATGAACAATGAATTTTTCGCGGTGCAGTACTTTGCAGGAAAGATGGCAGAGTGCTGCACTTTTTTATGCAACTTCCAAAAAAATATACAATGGCACATTTTTCGCGAACATTGCATATATTGCAATGGACTTGTGAAAAGGGGTGTTGCAGTATGAATGGAAATTGGAAGCTCAGCGATCCGTATGTATATGAATCATTAAAAAGCCTACAAAATCAATCTATCGCTGTTCAAACAATTCGAGGCAGTTTACGCGGCACATTAAAAACAGTGATGCCAGACCATATTGTTGTTGAAATGGGCGGATCACCGTTTTATGTAAGAACAGAGCAAATTATTTGGATTCAACCAATAAAAGAGTCATAATCCAATCTCCATCCAACATAAGATACAATTGGTTAAAATTTATGGATGGAGGCTTACTCAATTATGTTTAAACGAGAAAATAAAATTCTTATTGAATTGCCGATTCCGAAGCATGGTGATATGAATGCAGCAGCCGCTGTTCAAGAATTGCTTGGCGGAAAATATGGTGAAATGTCTACGTTAAACAATTATATGTTTCAATCCTTTAATTTCCGAGGCAAGAAAAAGTTCAAACCTTTTTATGATTTAGTAGCAAGTATTACGGCAGAGGAATTTGGCCATGTAGAATTAGTATCGACGGCCATCAACCTTCTCTCCACAGGAAATACTGTTCCAACAGGACCTGACACAGCCCCACTGCAAAACGGAAAAGATGCCCGTTATTCCCTCCACTTTACGTCAACTGCTCAAACCGCTTATCCAGGAGATTCAATGGGAAGACCATGGACTGGTGAATTTGTTACAAATACAGGCAACCTCGTAGCAGATCTTCTTTTCAATTATATGTTGGAAATCGGTGCAAGAACCCATAAAATGCGGGTTTATGAGATGACGACCCATCCGACGGCACTCACAATGATTGGATACTTGCTTGTTCGAGGCGGCACGCACATTATCGCTTATGCCAAAGCCATTGAAATGGCAACAGGAGTCGATGTATCAAAAATGCTCCCAGTTCCAAGCTTGGACAACAGCAAATTTGATTACGCCAAACCATTTATGGAACAAGGATTATTTAATGTTTTATACACATGGGGAGAAGAAGATTACCGGGATATTAATCAAATTTGGAAAGGGAAAAACCCCGAAACGGGAGAAGAGTTAAGAGTAATTCACGGAACTCCGGAAGGTGCGCCAGTTCCGGATCTTCCAGAACTTCCGGAAGAATTTGCTCCTGGAATTGATCGGGATGATTATCTCCGCATCTTAAAAAGACTCCAGAGTAACTTGTAAAAAACAATTGCATGAAAGTAAAAAATCGCCGTTCCACGTACAAATCCTTGTGGAACGGATTATTTATGTTATTCAACAACCAAATGGAATTTCCTTTTAAAACAGAAAAATGTATGTTTTTTCGAGAATAAATGAAACTGAAAGAAGGTTAAATCGTACTACTAATAAATGGATTGTTTTTTAAGATTGGCAGGTATTTACTGTAAAAAAATGATGGAATGAATTCCAAATAAAAAACGGTTCACCATAGGTTGAGGGGGGCTTTTTGTGGAAAAAAGAATCCAAGTATTAGATATAGCCAGAGGATTGGCCATTATTGGAACCTTGGGTACAAATATTTGGATTTTTAGTAAACTGGGAAACTATGATTTTATGCTCGGTTTTGGAATGAATGACTATTCACTCGATACCATATTAGAATCACTCGTATGATTTTTAACCAATGGCAAGTTTTTGGGGCTGTTGACCATTTTATTTGGCATGGGACTGGAGCTGAAACGTCAGTCTTTCGTCAAACGGAATCAAGAACACATATGGCTATGGTTATACATTTGGAGCATGTTGTTGCTATTAGCGGATGGTTTCCTCCATTTTTTATTTGTTTTTGAGTATGATATTCTGATGAGCTATGCTGTAACGGGAATCATCGTAGCCCTACTTGTCCGACGCAAAATAAAGTTAATCAAAATTTTGGCTTTGATACTGGGAATTCTTCATATTGCAGGTGTATTACTGATCTCTTTCATATTAGAGGCAGGAATGAGATTTCCCGGGTCACAAGAAGAATTCTCCCTTGCATTAAATGAGATTGCCGCCGTCTACTCTACAGGTTCGTATTTGGATCAAGTATTATTTCGATTCGATGGGATATTTCAGATGAGATTGGAAGCCATTGCCGTCATCCCAATGAATATCCTGCTATTTTTGTTCGGTGTGTATCTTGTGCGTGCGGGAATTTTCCGTCAAACCAAAAGAAGTGAAGAACTGAGAAAAAAATTTTTTTCTGGGGTTTAGTTGTGGGCATTCCGCTTAATGCGTTAGTATTTTTACCATTCTATTCAATGGTGACGCTGGTTCGTTACTTATTTGCGCCGCTGATGGCGGTAGGATATCTCATGGCGATTCATTGGATATTGGAGCGGAAAGCCAATCATTTTCTTCTGCAAAGACTTTCAGAGGTGGGAAGGACAGCCCTCAGCTGCTACATTTTGCAAAATATCACGGCTTCTGTATTGTTCTATAGCTGGGGATTCTCCCTTGGAGGGAAGTTGAATTCGGTTGGAACGATTGTTGTGTTTATATTCATTACTTTATTGATGATGATTTTTGCCCATTTCTGGCTGAGAAAGTACAATCGCGGACCTTTTGAAATGATTTGGAGACGGCTGACGAATGCTCCATTTGCTCGATTCATGAAAGAGACTGCCTAATGTAAAAAGAAGGTATACAAACGCTCTATTGTTTGCATACCTTTTTAGCTTTCCTTTCAAACCCGAATCATTTTATATGTTTAAAGGCATTGTATGCAAAAAGAATGGTGCCTAACAAGAAAGCTCCGCCGCCTATATATGTGAAAATATGTGCTGTGTCGAGCAAGCCGGGAACCTGGACTAAAAAGGCGCTGAGTAGGAAGATGGGGATTCCTAGATTATGGAGCCAAAAATGAGCCTTTCCGATTGAATTGACCGCTGCTTTTGGATAAACGCTATAAATAACTCCGAACAATGTTGTTGTTACGAACCCTACCAGGTTTACGTGGGCATGGGCAGAACCCCATTGAAGATTAAGAGTGATCGACATGAATAAACCTACACAAAGCCCGAAGATCAAATAAAGAATGGCCAGTCGAATCCAAATGGCTCCCCTCATGTATACACCCCTTTATGTTTTTTCACATGCTCTCCCCTACGAAGACAACATTCCCCTTCCCGGTGCCGATGAGTTCCTCCTTTATGTTTTTCTTATTTCATCATAATGTGAATCGCCAAAAATTATGAATGGAATCAGTGAATTTATTGAAAGTGCATTCAGGGTTTTCCAAATAAAAGTTTCAGTGAAATAAAATGGACCAACGAGCCTTCTAATGATGGGGAAAAAATAAAGGGAGAAGCGATTGTTCTCCCTGAGAATTAATATAAAAACAATTCCACGATCAATACAGCTGTACAAGTGAGCAACGCCACGCTGACAATGTTCCCTCCCAAATAAGCGGAAATGATGGCAACCAAAAATCCTACAAGTGCTGACCAAGGTGAGGCGGTGGACTCCAAAATTCCGGGAAAAACCATCACAGCCAATGTTACATATGGCACATAGTGCAAAAAAGACCGGATATAAATATTTTTGATTTCTTTTCTTACAAGGGTTAGAGGCAATACCCGTATCAAATAGGTAACAACAGCCATCACGAGAATATAAAAAACAGTATGATTCATGCCTCCTCCTCCTTTATTGGGAAGAGAAATGCGGCTGCGCCTGCAATCACCAGGGTGATTCCGATGATTTTTACAGCGGATGAGACGCTTTTTAAAGCGGGAATAACGGCAAAAATGGCGCTGCACAGCATCGAAACAACGATAACTCCGGCAATGATTTTATTCTTTTTTGCCGGTGGGACGATCACCCCAAGGAGCATGCCGTAAAGGGCAATGCTCAGAGCGCTCGTAATTCTTTCCGGGAAAATATTCCCCGAAATCACTCCGGAAAGCGTTCCCAATGCCCAACCAGGAACGGCCACCGTCATCACGCCATACATAAAATAAGGATTTAATTTTCCCGGTTGCGCAATGGAAACACCGAATATTTCATCGGTAATTCCATAGGACATCAATAATCGGTGATAGATAGGTGTATCTGTTGGAATCTTTTGTGACAGAGAAAAGGACATTAACAAATATCTGGAGTTGATGATCAGCTGTGCAACCGCAATTTCAATAACCGTCGCCATCGCGGCAATCATGGTAAGCCCGGCGAATTGCCCGGCGGAAGTTAAATTCGTTGCAGACATCAAGACCGCTTCAAAGGGATTCAATCCTGCCTGTTTACAAAGAATCCCGAAGGAAAAGGAGACCGCGAAATAACCAAATGCAATGGGGATGCCTGTTTTGATCCCCCTTTTCCATGCCGCTATATTCGTTTTCATCTTATTATGTCCTCCATTAGATTATCAATTGCTTTTTAGAAGATTCTAACAAAGGGATAAACATCAGTAAAATTAATGTTTATAATTATTACATAAGGAATATTGATGGAAGGTGTCAACGTGAAATGAAACAATATTATGCCTTTTTAAAAGTGATAGAAAAAGGCAGCTTTACCAAAGCGGCAGCAGAACTGGGTTATACCCAGTCCGCCATCAGCCAGATGATTCAAGCCCTCGAAGAAGAGCTGGGAACGACGTTAATTTATCGCTCCCGGAAAGGGATTATGTTAACGCCGGATGGAGAGGAATTTTTGCCTTTTATTACGAGGGTGGCAAATTCCCATGCGGAATTAATGGAAAAAGCGAGGGAAATGCAAGGACTGGCCACTGGGAATATTCGCATAGGAACCTTCACAAGCGTTTCAAGTAATTGGCTGCCCAGTCTGATGCAAGATTTTAAGAAGCTGTATCCATCGGTACAATTTCAATTGCAACAAGGAGAATATACAAGCATCGTCAAATATATTAAAGAAGGCAGTGTGGATTTCGGATTTGTAAATCCTGATGCGGCAGAGGATTTGGAAACGGTCGCTTTGAAGCAGGACCATATGCTTGCCATTTTACCGGAAGATCATCCCCTTGTATCCCAACCAACCGTTTCATTGGAGGACTTGGCGGAAGAGCCTTTTATTCTGCTGGAAGAAGGGGAATTGAATGAACCATTGGAAGCTTTTAAGAAAAAAGGATTGAGGCCGAATATCCAATTCCGGGTGATTGATGATTATACCATCATGTCGATGGTGGAAAACGGCCTTGGTGTTTCGATTCTTTCCGAGATGGTGATGAATAAAGTCCGATATCGCTTTGTCAAAAAGAAAGTGGAACCGCCAATTACCCGAACTTTGGGCATCGCCTATAAAAATAAGAAAACATTGCCGATCGCCAGCCGTTATTTTATCGATTTCATCATCCGGCAATTATCGGCAACGCGATGAAAGGAGAGACCCTGATGAAACAGCTTTATATTAAACAAAAGTTTCTAAGTCTTACCGATCGATTTAAGGTGAAAGATGAGCAGGGGAATGAAGTGTATTATGTGGAAGGCAGCTTTTTGAAAATACCTAAGACCTTTACAATCTATGACATGGAGGGGCATGAAGTGGCGGTTATTACGAAGAAAGTATTCGCCTTTTTGCCGAAGTTTATTGTTGAAATGGAAGGAAGACAGGTAATCACCATCAAAAAGGAATTCACTTTCTTCCGTTCCCGCTATACCATTGATGCTGCCGGAATTGAAGTGCGCGGCAATTGGTGGGATATGACCTTCCAAGTGTTCCAACATGGTGAAAAAATCGGCCAAGTAAGCAAAGAGTGGTTTACTTGGGGAGACAGCTACAAAGTGGAAATTTTGAATGAAGAAATGGAACAGATCATTATTGCGCTTGTCATTGCCATAGACTGTGTGAAAGAAGAGCAAAGTACCGCAGCGGCGGCCAGTTCATCCGTCTAATAGGAGTCTTCCCGAATAAAAAGAGGCTGGGACAAAACTAGCTTCAAGATAGGAAAAAGGAGAATTTGAGCCAACTCAAATTCTCCTTTTTCCATTTCTCTCCATTATTTTTGGTCAGTTGATTTTTGTTGGCCGTGTATTTCCGTAAATTCACGGCCATTAAGGCAATCCCCATTTCATTTTCTACCTTCGATTTTCCTCGGACGGAAAATCGAGTGAAACGCAAATTAGCCTTCAAGAATCCAAAAACTGGTTCTACGTCAATTTTACGTTGACGGAAAATAGAACCTGCTTTTTCTTCTGAAAGCTTCGTTCTTACATATTCTTTTTGTTGTTCCCATTTTTCATTCACCATGACTTTTCGATGGTTGCCTTCCTTTGCTTTTGTACATGATGAACGGAATGGGCATCCTGAACAGTTTTCACATTCGTAAATTTTGAATTCTCGTTTGAAACCGGTCTTATCTGTACGTACAGAATGATATCTGAATGTTACACGTTGCTGATTCGGACACGTGTAGGTATCACTTTCTTCGTCATACGTCCAATTGTCTGGATGAAATGGATTTTGTTTATATTTCTTCTTTTGTTCCTTCTCATACATGGTATATGGAATGAGTGCCTCACATTTTCGATTCGAAAGGATGTCTTCATAGTTTGGTTCACTACCATAACCAGCATCTGCGACAATGTACTTTGGCAACGGAAAATAATCCTTTTCTATCTCATTCAAGAACGGAATTAATGTACGTGTATCAGTAGGATTTGGAAAGATGCTATAAGCTAGTGCGTATTGACCTTCTGTTGCGATTTGTACGTTGTATCCAGCTTTCAATTGACCGTTTTTCATATAGTCGTCTTTCATTCGCATGAACGTCGCATCCGGGTCGGTTTTGGAATAACTATTTCGTTCCCCCAAGATGTCCAAGGCTTTTTGATACTTTTGTTTGCGTAGAATGAAGTCTATTAATTGTTTGTACGCTTGTTTTGGATATTTTCGTTCGCTTCTTAATGCTTTTCGTTCTGTGGCATCGGGCGATGATTCGATTTTTTGGTCATATTCCTTAATGACTTCATCGACTTGTTGCACCATTTGAGCGAGTTCTTCTACGGACAATTCCCCATCACTTTCCCGCTCCATTTCAGGGATGATTTCTTTTTCTAATAGTTCGTTGTATAACTGATTGGACTTTTCAATTAAGTTTTGGTTGTATTTTTCAATGGATTTCTTCCATACGAAAGTAAATTTATTGGCATTCGCTTCAATCTTCGTACCATCGATAAAAATGGCTTCTTGATCGATTAACTTTTCTTCCACCAGTTGGCAACGGAATTGGACAAAACATTGACGAATTAATTCTTTTACTTCCGGATGCACACGAAAACGATTGATCGTCCGATAACTTGGTTCATATCCTTGTGCCAACCACATCATTCGTATACTGTCCTTTAATAGCGCTTCAATTTTTCGACCTGAAAAGACAGACTGCGAATAGGCACACAAAATAATTTTTAGCATCATGCGTGGATGATAAGCAGGACAACCTGTATTTCGAAGAAACGGCTGGAAGGCTTCATCTGGAATACTTTCAACTAAATGGTGAATGTGGAAGGCAATATCATTTTCTTGTAATTTTATTTCTAAATCTAGAGGCAAAACTAATTGATTCATGTTATAATATTTGAACATAAGGACCCTTCTTTCTGTTAGGTTTTGTGTGCTAACTTAATTTTAACAGAAGAGGTCCTTATTTTTTATTGAAAAAATGAAAAACAGCCCATGAAATTTCATTCCAAAATTTCATGGGCTGTTTCCATTTTAGAGGGGGTTTTGTCCCAACCTCTTTTTCATTTAAGATTCGGTTGAGTCAACGGAAATCCATTGCTGTGACCATTTTTCAATCGATGTCAAAATCGGTTCCATCGAACGCCCTTTTTCCGTCAATGAATACTCGATGATGACGGGTGTGGCGGGGATTACTTTACGGTTGATAATCTCCATTTGCTCCAACTCTTTTAAGCGGTCTGATAATACTTTTCCGCTTATGCCGATAGATGATTGAATTTCACTAAAACGTTTTGGTCCTGAAAGCAATTGATATATCACTAACGCAGTCCATCTTTGGCTGATGATGGAAACCGCTTTTTCAAATTTCGGGCAAATTGTTGGTTGATTCATTTATGACAACACCTCTCTACTATGTATTTTATCAAACAAATGATGAGAATAACAAAACAAGTGATAATAAGAAACGTTATATGATAAAAACACATTGTTACAATAAGTAACTGATAAGAGAAAAGAGGAGAGATTCGTTAGGATATGAAAAAATATCACCCATTTTTATGGCTGATATTTTTCGCATTTTCTTATGCCCATTGAAGTTTCATGATTTTAGGGAAGGAATCTTCAACACTTCTCAAAACCAAAAGCATCAATTCCACAATGATATCACTCATATCCTGATTTTCTATAAGGGGCAAAGAGTAATTTGCCTGTATTTCGTTATCGACTTTCGCAAATTTCGTATAACGGTATTGATTGTTCAATTCATTTAGAAGATTTAAGTACATTTCCACCTTTAAAGGGTTTGTTATTTTTGCTATATTAAAAACTGTTATGTCAACAATTGAATCATTCGCATTAAATAGAACTCCCAATAATAGCTGCGGTCCATTTTCTAATTGTTGATAGAATCGGAAACCTTTGGCACCGTCTTCAAAAGGAATCAAATCGTAGCCAATATTCGATTGTGTAATATAGCGTTCAAAGTTTTGTGCATGATTCACGGCTTTGTGCCTCCTTATTAATAAATACTTCCAAAGTGTATCATTTTTTTCAGGAGGAAAATATAAAAATTTTCATAGAAATGAAAGTGAAATTTTTAATCGCATTTAAATGAAAAAAACAGCCCTGAAAATTCAGGACTGTTTGAAGATAGAGCCGAATTAATTGCGGATGAGATAGTCAAAGGCACTTAATGCAGCAATTGCTCCAGAACCCATGGAAATGATGATCTGGTTATATGGGCCATCTGTACAGTCACCGGCTGCAAATACGCCTGGGATTGTTGTGGCGCCTTTTTTATCTACGATGATTTCACCGATTTTATTGCGTTCAAGTGTACCTTCCAGCCAATCCGTATTTGGAACAAGACCGATCTGAACGAATACTCCGGCTAATTCAATATGTTTTTCTTCACCTGTTGCACGGTCTACATATGTAAGGCCGTTTACTTTATCTGTGCCGGTGATTTCTTTTGTGGCAGCATTTGTGATGACTGTCACATTTGGTAAGCTGCGAAGGCGACTTTGCAAGATTTCGTCAGCTCTTAGGTGGTCATTGAATTCAAGTACTGTCACATGGTTAGTGATACCTGCGAGGTCAATGGCCGCTTCCACACCGGAGTTGCCACCGCCGATTACCGCAACGTCTTTTCCTGCGAATAATGGTCCGTCGCAGTGAGGGCAATATGCAACACCTTTGTTTTTGAATTCCTGTTCTCCAGGAACATTGATGTTGCGCCAACGTGCACCTGTGGCAATAATCACTGTTTTACTTTTTAGAACGGCACCGTTTTCAAGTTCCACTTCAATAAGGTCGCCTTTCTTTTCAAGGTGTTTGGCACGTTGCAAATTCATGATATCAACTGGATATTCTTTAACATGCTCTTCAAGGGCTTTCGCAAGTTTTGGCCCTTCCGTTTCTTTTACACTGATGAAGTTTTCAATTGTTAATGTATCTAAAATTTGTCCTCCAAAACGCTCAGCCACGATACCTGTGCGGATTCCTTTGCGGGCAGCGTAAATTGCCGCGCTGGCACCCGCAGGACCTCCACCGATGACTAAAACATCAAACGGTTCTTTATTGGACAATTCCTCAGCATCGGAGCCTTGGCCGAGTTTATCAAGGATTTCTTCAATTGTCATACGGCCGCTGGCAAACGGTTCACCGTTTAAGTAAACGGTTGGCACAGCGAGAATGTCTTTGCTTTCCACTTCTTCTTTGTATGCAGCGCCATCAATCATTGTATGCGTGATATTAGGATTTAACACGCTCATGATGTTGAGAGCTTGCACAACGTCAGGACAATTGTGGCAAGTTAAGCTGACATACGTTTCGAAGTTGTATTCGTCTTTGATGGATTTGATTTGGTCAATGACTTTTTGATCCACTTTTGGAGGACGGCCGCTTACTTGCAATAATGCCAATACTAATGAAGTGAATTCATGACCCAATGGAACACCTGCAAAAGTGATGCCAGTGTCTTCACCGACACGGTTTACGCTGAAGCTGGGTGTTCTTTTTAATTCCGCTTTTTCCACTTTGATTTTTGGAGTCATGGATGCCAGCTCATCAATCAAAGCCAGCATCTCTTGGGAAACCTCGTCAGTACCTGCGCTCACTTTTAAAACGATATCGTTTTCGAGCAGCTGCAAGTACTGATTTAGTTGGGCTTTAATTTCCGCATCTAATGCCATGTTGAATCGTCTCCTTAGATTTTACCAACTAGGTCAAGGCTTGGTTTAAGTGTTTTTCCTGTTTCTTTCCATTTTGCAGGGCAAACTTCGCCTGGATTGTTGCGTACGTATTGTGCAGCTTTGATTTTGTCGATTAATGTGCTAGCGTCACGGCCGATACCGTCAGCGTTGATTTCCACTGCTTGGATTACGCCGTCCGGATCGATGATGAATGTACCGCGGTCAGCAACACCTTCGCCTTCTCTTAATACTTCAAATTGTGTTGAAAGAACGTGTGCTGGGTCACCAATCATTGTGTAAGTGATTTTGCTGATCGCTTCTGAAGTATCATGCCATGCTTTGTGAGTGAAGTGAGTGTCTGTTGATACAGAATATACTTCAACGCCAAGTTCTTTTAATTTTGGATATTGTTCTTGAAGATCTTCCAATTCTGTTGGACAAACGAATGTGAAGTCAGCTGGATAGAAGCATACAACAGACCATTTACCTTTGAAATCTTGTTCTGTTACAGTTACGAATTCGCCGTTTCTGTAAGCTTGGGCAGTGAATGGTTGAACTTGTTTACCGATTAATGACATACTCTTTACCTCCAAATTTTAATTTTATTCTTTTTGTAATAATTATTACCTGAAATAAATTATTATATACATATTCTTTTTTGTCAAACAGAATTCATTAAATATTTCATGGATAGTCTAAATTTTTGACAAAAATGTATACGTAAAAATGCCAAATATATTACATTACTATAAAAGAATAAAGATTCCAATATCTATTTTAGAGGAAATAATTAGGTAATACAAGAAACAAGCACCATCTTCAATCATCGTTTATGATTAGGAAGAAAGCAGGTTTTATATAGATGAAGAGAGGGAGATTTCATGTTTCTGGAACAGTTAAAGAGTAAGTTGGAGGAACAACGATTCCGGTTTATCGGTGAAGAACAGGCCTTTCGTTCGGCAGTATTGATTCCCCTCGTACAAATTGATAGAGACTGGCATATTCTTTTTGAAGTACGTTCATTTCATTTAAGGAAGCAGCCTGGGGACATCAGTTTTCCAGGCGGTCGAGTAGATGCGGAGGAATCCCCTTTGCAGGCGGCGTTAAGGGAGACCCGGGAAGAGTTGGGAATTGATCCGTCAAAAATCGAGGTAATAGGGGAATTGAGTCCGCTGGTGACTTCTCCTTCTTTTGTCATTTATCCGTATGTCGCGACCATCGATTATGACGTTCTTCAACCTTCTTATAATAGGGAGGAAGTGGAAGAAGTTTTTACAATTCCAATCAAGTGGTTTCTCAATTACAAGCCTTATTCTCATTTAGTCCAACTAAAAATTGTTCCGCCACCCGACTTTCCTTTTGAAAAAATTGTGAATGGAAAGGAATACAAATGGAGAACGAGGGAAATGGAAGAATGGTTTTTTGATTATGAACAGTATACAATTTGGGGGTTAACTGCCAGAATTTTAAAACATTTTATTGAAATACTTAAAAATATAAAATGAAACCAACTTGCTCTCATATTCGGTTGTGGAAATCAAGTTTGAAAATGTGCTTCTTAAAATATCCATATCCTTTATTTTTGATGTTGTTTTCTATGTGATACAAAGTAAATAAATGGATAAAACGTTATTTCGATATAATGAAAATAATAAATTTCCAAATATTTCGTTAATTTTTTTACATATACTTTATCCATTTCCGTCAATAATATCATTAATAAAAGAAAGATATTTCATAGCAGGAGCATTTGTTGATGAAAAAATTTGTCAACATGTTCAGATTTTCGCTTTGCAAAGCATATATATAATATTTAAATCTCAAATTAAAAGTGTTATACTATAATAAGGTTAAAATGTATGTTCAAAAAGTTGCTGGCTATGTGAAATAGTCCACATACTTTTTGAAAAAATAGGGGAGATAAGGATGGTTATAAAATGAGTAGCAGTCAAAGCAAAAAAAATGTCGTTTTAATCGGTGCCGGAATCATGAGTGCAACTTTGGGAACGTTACTAAAAGAGCTAGCTCCGGACTGGAATATCACCATTTATGAAAAATTGGACAAACCGGGCGAAGAAAGTTCCAATGAATGGAACAATGCCGGTACGGGACATGCTGCATTGTGTGAGTTGAACTACACAGTAGAAAAACCAGATGGCTCCATCGACATTTCAAAAGCGATCAATGTTAATGAGCAATTCCAAATTTCTAAACAATTTTGGGCTTACCTTGTCAAAAATAATTTGATTCAAAACCCTCATGAATTCATTATGCCTTTGCCACATTTGAGCTTTGTTACAGGCGAAAATAATGTCAACTTCTTAAGAAAACGCTTTGAAGCGCTTTCAAAACTGCATTTATTTGAAGGAATGGAATTTACGGATGATCCGGAAAAATTAAAAGAATGGATTCCATTGATGATGGAAGACCGTGTTATCACAGAACCAATCGCGGCTACGAAAATCGATTCAGGTACAGACGTGAACTTTGGTGCATTGACACGTACGTTGGTTAAACATTTGCAAAACCAAGGCGTACAAGTGCATTACAACCACATGGTTGAAGGAATCAAACGTTCAAAAGACGGCCGTTGGGAGTTAAAAGTGCACGATTTGGACAGCATCAAAATGAATTACGTGTCTGCCGATTTCGTATTCATCGGTGCAGGAGGCGGAAGCTTACATTTACTTCAAGATACAGGTATTCCTGAAAGCAAACATATCGGTGGTTTCCCTGTAAGCGGATTGTTCTTGGTATGTAAAAATCCTGAAATCATTAAAAAGCACCATGCAAAAGTGTACGGTAAAGCAAAAGTGGGTGCACCGCCAATGTCCGTTCCTCACTTGGATACACGTTATATCGATGGCCAAAAATCATTATTGTTCGGACCATTTGCAGGATTCTCGCCTAAATTCTTGAAAACGGGTTCATACATGGATTTATTCGCATCCATTAAAGGCAACAACATCGTTACATTGCTTGCTTGCGGTGCGAAAAACATTCCGTTGACAAAATATTTGATCGGCCAATTATTGTTGACTAAAGAACAACGCATTGAAGAATTGCGCGAATTCGTTCCAAACGCGAAAAGCGAAGATTGGGAAATCGTTATCGCGGGTCAACGCGTGCAAGTTATTAAAGATACTGAAACTGGCGGAAAAGGTACATTGCAATTCGGTACGGAAGTCATCACTTCATCCGACGGTTCCGTTGCTGCATTGTTAGGGGCTTCTCCAGGTGCTTCTACAGCAGTAAAAGTAATGCTTGACGTAATTAACCGCTGCTTCCCGGATGACATGAAAAAATGGGAAGGCAAAATTAAAGAAATGATTCCATCCTATGGCCAAAAATTATTGGACAATCCTGAATTATTCAGAAAAGTTCAAGATTCTACAGATGAAATTTTAGGTTTAGGAAAAGAAAATATCGAAAAAGAATTACAAGCGGTCCAATCATAAGAAAAGATTCAATACATGTTTAAGACATACCAGATCTCCGTCAAGGAAATCTGGTATATTTTTTTACATTATGTTCGGACAATATATATGAGACGGATGTGAATTTGGGTGAACTACAAAAAAATCAAGAAGGCGATCTTTCATCGACGTTTAAACCGTTTTGTTGCGGAAGTCTATCTGGATGAACAAATTGAAAAAGTGCATGTGAAAAACACGGGCCGGCTAAAAGAATTGCTGCTTCCGAATGCCGAGGTGCTTTTGGAAGAGAGCGACCAGCCCAACCGGAAAACGAAATTTTCCCTCATTGCGGCAAAAAAAGGCAACCTTTGGGTCAATATTGATTCACAGGCGCCGAACACCGTTGCGTATGAAGCGATATCGGGAGGGGAAATTGCCGAAATCCGTAATCTCCGGCAATTAAAAAAGGAAGTCAAATATGGGGATTCCCGATTTGATTTATACTTTGAAACAGAACAAGAAAAAGGTTTTGTTGAAGTGAAAGGCGTCACGTTGGAAAAAGATGGTGTTGCCATGTTCCCGGATGCTCCCACAGCAAGGGGGACTAAGCATGTTTGGGAGCTGGCAAAAGCGGTCTCGGAAGGTTATAAAGGGATTATCTTGTTTATTATCCAATTGGAGGGCTGCCGTTATTTCACACCAAATAGCGAAACGGATCCTTCTTTCACCGATGCACTGGTGCAAGCATCCAAACAGGGTGTACGAATTTTGGCATATGAAACACATGTGGATGAACATCAAATGTCCATCGGCAAGCAAATTCCCGTCATTTTATAGGTTACATAAAAAGATGAATTTGAAGCATTTTAAAAATGAACAAACTTTGGTTTTGTTCCAATTTGGCCATTGAGGAGGATTGAAATGTCCAACGAACAACAAACAGGCGGGTTGCAAAGCAAACAGAAGCTTCAGGTTCATCCATCCGAAAACAAAGAGTCCACCGAATTTGCCTCTGACATGACCATTGAATCAAGTTCCCACGAGGGCAAAAAACGCATACAAGAGCCGGTCAGTGAAAGAACCCTATGGCATTAATCGGCTATGGCAAATCTCCCATTGAATAATGGGTTGTGTTAATAATTCACTTTTATGCTGGTTTTTTATCAAAATAAACCTTTTCAGAATGCACAAAATACTCTTGAGAAATGGTACAGCTGTTTCTCATTTTAACTTGATGAGGAGGATTGCCATGCCAAATGTAGTCGTAAACTGTACAGTCTCCAATTGTTATTTCCACAAAAAAGGGAATGTTTGTGGTGCCGAAAAAATTCTGATTGACACGGATTCAAAAGATAAGTCATCGGAGTTTGGTTCGGAAATCGATTTCCGCGAGGCTGCTGAAAAGGCCAAATCATCAGAAGAAACTTGCTGTAAAACCTTCAGACCAAAAAATGAACGCAAATAAAGGCTGGCGATTTTGGGGGACTAAGGTTGTTTAGTCCCCTCTTTTTCTTTGGAGGAGGTGCATAAATTGTTTGAAAACATTGTCGCCCGATTAAGGGAGATTGAGCGGAAATACCAGGTAATAGTGTTATATGCCGTTGAATCCGGCAGCAGAGCTTGGGGGTTGGCGTCAAAAACCAGTGATTATGATGTGCGTTTTATTTATGTGCATCCGGTGGATTGGTATCTTACCATCGATCCTCAAGGAATGGGGAAAAAATGGGATGTAATTGAGCTGCCAATAGAGGATCATCTCGATATTAGCGGTTGGGAAATAACGAAAGCATTAAGGCTGTTTCGAAAAAGCAATCCCGCCATATTGGAATGGATGAGAAGCGGTGAAGTTTACTTGCAGCAAACGGGTTTTATTTCCGGGCTGCGCTTATTGGAGAAAGAGGTGTTTAACCCTCAATCGATGCTTTTCCATTACATAAAAATAACGAAAAACAATTGGTCTTCACTCCATGGAAAGGATGTGAAGATAAAAAATTACTTGAATGCTTTTCGGTCCTTGTTGGCCGGCAAATGGATTGTACAATTTCATGAAATTCCACCGCTGAATTTTCAACCGTTGATTGAACATGCGCATCTGCCTAAACAGTTGAAAAAGGAACTGGAGCATTTGGCGGAAGTGAAAATTTGCGGTGAGCAGGATGCAGTCCATCCGATTCCCTGTCTGAATGATTATATAGAGAAAGAATTGAATTTCTTGATTGAAGCAGCCGGAACATGGCATGGAGAGAAAAAGGATCCGACAGCCCAACTGGATGAATTATTCCGAATGACATTAAAAGAGGCATGGGGCGAATTTTAAAAAAGCCATTCGGACCATACATTTTGATAAGGACATTTCGAAAAAGATCTTTAAGTTTTTTTCAAAATAAAAATGATGGAATTCACAGGACGAAAAGCTTGCCGCTTCCGTTGTGAATTCCACCATGATTGCCGTTATTTTTTAATTTTTCCCCTTCTTTTCAATACCAACTTTTCAAGTTCTGACAATTCACGGGAAAACTCTTCCCTTGCAAGTCTGGCCGGAATTTTTTCTTGTTTTGGTGTTTGCGGTAAAGCCTCGGCGTTCTTTGTTTTGCCTTGTTTGTTATCTCTTCCCATAGTAGACCTCCTTTTTGTTCAGGTAATTTTAATATGGGAAGAAGCGATTTTTTTATCACACCAAAGAGTGTATTAATTGAAGGAGAAAGAGGAATAATTTAAAACGAATGAAGCTCCTTTCAGGCATAAAAATGGGGATGCTTGAATTGGACAAGCATCCCCGACCATGATGATGAACTAATGTTTTGGAAGAAATTTTTGTTTATAGATGCTGTATACATTGTTTGGTTTTTCATGTTTGCTTCCTGTGAATTCAATATATGTCTTATGGATGTATGGAGATGTCATTAAAGAAAGTACCGCTGCATAGTTTGGAGTGAAAGTGATTTCATCTCCAACCTCAAATTGGTGTTTTTTCCCGTCTATTACAATGTGGTCGCTGGTTGCCCCAAGGATTTTTATCGGCTTCGTCGGCGATAAACCAGGGACAAACACATCCTGTCTGCCTGCATTCACGAGAATATGGTTGATCCATCCATGCTCTTGGAACTCGATGGATTCGCCAAAGCCGTTTTTTCCCCGATAGCCATAAGGGGAAGAAGGTTTTTGTTTGGCTTCAATGACTTCTGCAACAAATTTGAAAGTATCGGGATAAAGATTGGGTATAATCCCGCCTTCAGTGGTTTCTCTTCCTAACAGAATCGATTCGCCGAGGCGTATATCATTGACTGATCCGATATCATCCGTTTCAAGAAGCCATTTTAAATTGGCGGAGTTGCCTCCGGAAACAATCGGAAGTTGCAAAGCGAATTGACGTTTTATTTTTTCCACAATGGAAGAGAATTCCCTCATTTTTTCTTCTGTAGGCAGAACGCCTCCGAAACAAGCGAAGTTCGTGCCGATACCGGCAATTTCTATTGCCGGAAGCTGCATTACCTCACTTATAAATGCCGGAAGATCTTTCGGCATTACACCTTCACGAAGGTCCCCCATTTCCACCATCACTATGATTTTATGGGTTTTCCCCTGTTTCACCGCTTCATTGGACAATGCGCGAATAACATCCATTTCTGAGTTCATGCTGATATCCGCATATTTGACGACAGCCGGAACTTCCGATATTCCAGGGGTTCGAAGCAATATGAGGGTAGCGTTGATTTTTGCCTTTTTCAATTTTTCCAAATGAAACGTTTTTGATACGGCAAGTCTCGTGATGCCTGCCTGAATCAACGCATTAACGATTTGCAAATCCGCGCAAACCCCTTTTACAACCCCCGTTACTTCCACCCCTTTTGCTTCACATAAATGTTTTAAGACCGCAGCGTTGTGTTGAATTTTATCCAGATTGATTTCAATTCGAGGTACCGGTTTCAATTTCATTTTGAACTCACAACCTTTTCTTTGGCTTTTAAAGATGGGAAGAAATCGATGATTGCATTAATAATTTTTTCGTCGCCCTTTTTCAACACATCGCTGACAGGCAAATGCAATTTCTTTTCATATTCCACAATGGTTTGGTCGATTTCTTCATCTGTCATATTTTCGTGGTTCAACGTGATGGCAATGACTTTCGTGTTTCCGTAATGTTCAATCAGGTTAATTTCTTCTTGGAGATCCGGCATCGGCATAAACGGAAAATCGCCTAATACTTTCCGTTTTGGTGGATGCTGCAAAATGATCGCTTGTGGCCGTGCCCCTTTTAAAATACCGCATGAGCTGGCATAGGCGGGATGACTGAGTGCCCCTTGCCCTTCCACAATGATGATGTCTGGATTTTCGTTTTTGTGCGCCCGCAATATCTCCCCTTCCAGTTCTCCGATTAGATACTGAAGCGGGAAAGCGTCCATTGCAAAACCATATTCTGCACCTTGAATTAAACCGGTTTGTCCGGTTGCGATAAAGACAGGTTTAAACCCGCGGTTCCTGAATCCTTTTTCAAGTATTTTCGCGGTAGTCCGTTTTCCGCAAGCGCTGTCTGTCCCTAAAACGGCAATAATGGGCGTATGGATATTTAAGATGCCGCCAGTAAATAAATGCCACTCTTTTTTTGGTTTCGGCTTTCGAATGTCGCGAATTGTGACGTTGTATTTTTTGGCGGCATTCATCATTTCTTCATCTTCAGTCAGAAATTCTTGCAATGGGTTGATAATATTTAAACCGGCCTTCATGGCTTCGAAAATGACAGACCTTTCTTCATCTTTTAAAAAAGCGTCACCAGGGGCGATTCCGAGGATGAAATGAGTTGGTTTTTCTTTGGAAATTGATAAAGCTTCTTCGAGGTTTTTGCATAAAGGGATGCCATTTTTGACTCCATCGAGATACTCGCCGGCATCCAAACCGCTCTTTGTACTGTCTATGACGGCAATGATGTCGTAGTATCCCGGCTCGCGAACCAGACCATTCGCGGTTTTCCCATCCATAGAGCCAAATTGGCCTTCACAATAGATGATTGCTTTTTTCTTCATGTTTCATCCCTCCATAAACCGAAGAATCACGACAATATTTCTACTGCTTTTGGAAGTGTAAAATCATGAAGCAAAAACATGATGTAATAAGATGTTAGAAATAAATAGTTCATCATTTAATTTTTTAATTATTTCATTAATTTAAATTATATGGATATTAAATTTTTTACGCAAAAAATAGAAACAAAATTCATTAAAATTTCCTTTTTTTAGCTAAAAACTTTAGAAATTTTGTAACTTTTGTATCTTTAGTCTGCATAAATATTGAGAATTGAAACATAAAAGGAGCGGATAATGGCAAAAAATAGCGGCACAAACAATAATGTATGTTTGCACCGCTTATAGTAGAATATTATTTTTAAAGTTTAATAATGTTGAAATAATCATTTAATAATGCCCAATTTTGCGGAAAAGGATATCCTAAAGCCCAATAACTGATACCGCGCAATTTATATTCGATGGCCAGTTTGAATTTGGCGGCGGCGCTTCTTGCATCTTCAAACCATACTTCATGGGCTTGCCCGTTTTGATCCACATATCGGAAAAAGGGGGATTGGGCGGTTTCGTCATATAAGATTTCTGCTTTATATTGGGTTGCCCGTCGAATGGCTTCCTGAGGGCTGAAGGTTTCAGCAATTGCACCTTCCACATGCGGCACTTTCCAATCCCTTGCATAAATTTGGAACCCCAAAAAGATTTTCTCGGGAGGAATGATGGTTACCGCATACTCCACCACACGTCTTATTTGGTTGATCGGCGAAATGGCTTGCGGCGGACCTCCCCTCCAACCCCACTCATAAGTCATCAAAATGACAAAGTCGACAATGCGCCCGTGGGCTTCATAGTCGTGGGCGGTATAAAGCAGACCTTCCTGTTCCGAACCCGTCTTCGGCGCAAGAGCGGTTGAAACGAAATATCCCTTCTCATGAAGCCGGTTAACGGCCAGTTGCAAAAATTCATTATAATTTTCCCGATCTTCCGGCAGCACATATTCAAAATCGATGTTTAACCCGCGGTAGCCTTTTTCATCCATGACCTTTATGCAACTGTCGATTAATTTTTCCTTCAATTCCTGATTCGATAAAATGGCGTGGGCCAAGTTTGAACCTGTGCTGGTTGATGAAAAATTCGAGATCGCCAACATCGGCACCGCTTGTTTGGATTTTGCCGCGCTGAGCATCAATTCATCAGCAAAAGGTTCCAACGTTCCATCTTCTTTGATCATGTAGGAAAACGGGGTGAAATACGTAAGCAAGTTGCCCACCGCATTGACGGAATCCGCCCCGTTTGCATCCTGCTGATAGGAATAAGCATTGACTTCGATGGATGGTTTTGGTCTTGGGATGATGAGCATCATTCCAGGGTAGATGTTATCCGGGCTTCGCAGACCGTTTTGTTTTACAATGGCTTCTGTTGTTGTTCCGTAATAAGCTGCAATTTGCCACAGGGCTTCTCCTGGTTGAACCATGTGTAACCGTGGAGGGATGTAAATCGTTGTTCCGGGGATTAAATTGTAAGGATTGATGGCAGGGTTTGCTTGTTGAATGGGCTGGATAGATACGCCGTAAGCACTTGCAATCGACCACAATGTTTCTCCGAATTGAATGATGTGGGGAGTTGTTGTATCCGGGATCAGAATTGCTTGGCCAATGAGCAATGATTGGGGATTTGGAAGTTGATTAAGCTGGACAATGGCATTCATGCTCGTATAGTATAAATTAGCCAATTTCCAAAGGGTGTCTCCTTGCTGAACAACGTGAATTCTCAGATAAAAACCTCCTTTCTTCTTTTCATACTGCAATATATGTTCCAGCCGGCAATTTCATATGCATATTGAAAAAAGAAAGTCTCCCGCAGTTGAAGGCTTTGATTACGGCAGCCTCCTTGCACCTGTAGGGGACGGAACAAATGCTTTTAAAACCGATGACCCGAAAGAAATCGGACGAGTTTTCTCTTCGTAAACCGGATTTATCATTCAAGGGGCAAATAAAGTGAAATAGGCAGCGCCAATCAGCCGATGTGGCCATAAAAAAGAGGCTGGGACATAACTAATAAAGTGAACGAGCTGCAAAAAGAATTTTTGTAAAAAATTGATTGGAGTGACGGGGCGAGTGCTCCTGTCGCGCACGCTTAGTCGCAAAGCAAAAGCTTTCCTGCGACGAGCCCTCTCGAGACCCCGCAGGAGCGAAGGATTGAGCTCCGAGGAGGCTCGAGCCGGGCCCGCGGAAAGCGTCCCCGGAACGGAAATCAATTTTCTTCAATTATCAAAAAAACACCATTTTCTCCCGGGAGAAAATGGTGTTTTTTATCTTTTGTCCCAGCCTCTTTGTTTATGCTTTTTTCATGATGAAAGTCAAATGGCGACCGGCTTTTTTATCTTCCCGGTAGGAAAAGCCCTGTGGATTTTTAAAGGTGCATGTGGCATCAATGAAGATTTGTTCTGAAGGTATACCGCTCAGTTCACATTGTCTTTTTACCGTTAGCTGGTTGTCGATATGGTATTTCCCGGTTTCCGCATTAAAATAAACGAATTCATCCGCATATCCCAAGTTTTTAAATTTTTCGTATACATCTTCATCGACTTCAAACTTTTCTTGGCTGATGGCGGTGCCGATAAGCACATGGAAGTCTTGCAAATCGCATTGCTCGTTGTTCCGGATATATTCAAAAACTTTTCTTGTGATTTCCTTCACAGTTCCTTGCCATCCGGAATGGATGACTCCGATGATCCCGCTTTTTTCGCTATAGAAAATGACCGGTACGCAATCGGCGGTAAAGGTGCAAAGGACAATGCCGGGTTCTGTAGTATAAAGGGCGTCTGTATTTGGGATGGCGGTATCTTTGGACAGGGCGCCCCGTCCGCGGTCTTGTGCGGTCACTTTGTAAACGTTGTCGCTATGGGTCTGATTGGCACAAACAAATTGCCGGATATCGCACCCGATGTAAGCGGCAAGTTTTTTGCGGTTTTGGATGATTTCTTCTTCCTTTTCGCAAACATGAAGAGCCATGTTATGTTGTTCCAATTCCACTTCATTTTTTAATGTTATGCCGGCAATGAAATGATCGTTATTGATATAAAGTTTTGTCGTCATATCTTCACTCCCATAGACAGTTCGTCGTTTTGGATGGCAACTTTTATTATATCCTGTTCTTTCGGGAGAGTCATAAGAATATTCCATATTGGACAAAAGCGGAAACATTACCGCTTCAACACAGTAAACGTTAAAGCATAAGAAAATCCTATCAGGTAACGTTTTACCCGATAGGATCGTTTATGGTTAACTTTGTTGATAACGGTGGATTAAATCGTTGTTTTGTCCCCGGGCAAAGACATCTGTCCGGTTCGGCCCCCAAGAAACAGCGGCTGGTGCACTCGTGATTTGTGTAGTGCCAAGGTTTACCCAAGGTTCCCAACGAGTGCCGTTCCAAGTTCTCTTATATAATCGATTGCCCACGCCTCTTACAAAGACATCCAGGTGGTTTGCCCGTTTGGATGAAACTGTCGGCGCACTTGTCAAAGTGCCGCCGAGACTTTCCCAATCACTCCAGCGGTTGCCGTCCCACCATTTATGAATTAAATCGTTATTTGCCCCTCTCGCAAAGACGTCAATCCGGTTCGGTCCCCAAGAAATTGCGGCAGGTTCGGAAGCCAGATTTCCTCCAAGGTCTTCCCAAGGTTCCCAATTGGATCCATTCCAAGTTCTTTTATATAAGCGATTTCCGGTTCCTCTTACGAAGACATCCAATTGATTTGCCCGTTGTGAAGAGGCGCTAGGACCGCTCGTCAAAGTGCCGCCGAGGCTTTCCCAACTGCTCCAGCGGCTGCCGTCCCACCATTTGTGGTACAATGCATCATCTGTCCCTCTTACAAAGACGTCAATCCGGTTTGGCCCCCAGGAAACAGATCCGGGAGCAGAAGTCAATACACCGCCAAGGCTTTCCCAGTTGCTCCAGCGGTTGCCATCCCACCAGATATGGTACAGCGTATTGTCGCTCCCTCTTGCAAAGACATCCAACCGGTTGGGAGCCCATGAACTTACACTCGGCGCGCTTAATAATGTGCCGCCAAGGCTTTCCCAATCGGACCATCCTGCTTCCGGCCTTGGTCCAGGTTCTGGAGTGGGACTTTCCCCTCGGATATAGGACAGAGCTAATTCAATGACTCTTATTAAAATGCGGTTCACTGTATTTTCTGGGAAATTCATCGAGCGGATAAATGGCAGGAACCAAGGATTATCACGCTGGAACTGATTGTAAATTTGGGTTGGAGTGCGGTTCAAGTTTTGTTGGCTTTGCAAATAGGAGATGGTTAAAAAGATGAGGGTATCAACCATTTGAGGATTTACCCCTGCTTGTTCCAGCTGGGTATATAAGTTGCTATGTTCCGTGCGGATGCGTTGGATCAGTTGTTGCACGCCTGGTCTTGAGGATTGTTGGGGGATTTGTTGTGCATACAGAGGGTACTGATAAGGGTGGTAATAATTGACCGGTACATAAACGTAGTAATAAGGATAGCCATTATTATACATGTACATATGCATACCTCCGTTTCTCTGAATAGTGTATGCAGGAAGAGAAAAAATGGAACTTTCAGGGTTCGAATCTGGAATAGTATTTTTATCCCATGAATATGTTCTTAAAAATAGTAGTTGTTACATACTATTGAAACAAAAAATTGTAAATTTTTATAATCGAAAATTATTGATAGAAAAATATAAAAATTTGATAAAAAAAATAATAAACGAGATATAATATCAATATTTTATTAATTAAAAATTCCATATAATACGAAATATTTAAATTTACCAAAAAATCGCACTAGACTAAATAAAGAGAATGTTTTAAAATGCTTAAAGCTAAACATTTTAATTAGATATTAGAGATGGAATCTTATTTCAGAAAATTATGATATTAGTTTTCTGGGATAGGTGTCATTATTTTTTGAAAAATCTAATATCTATAAATATTATCTACAAAAATTTAGTAACGGGGGGAGTTAATAATGATGGAGGAAACAAAAAAACTTAAAAAATACGCCTCTCTCTTTCTGGCATCTTCGCTGGTATTAGGAGCTCTAGCTGGTTGTAGTGGGGGTTCTGACGGAGGTGACGATGCATCAAAAGACAGCGGTTCAGATAACGGAGGAGACGGCGGCGTTATCAAAATTGGTGCGAACTTGGAGTTGACTGGAGGAGTTGCTTCCTACGGTTCATCCATCAAACAAGGTGCAGAACTTGCGATTGAAGAAATCAATGCCAATGGCGGAATTGACGGCAAAAAGATTGAGTTTGTTCCTGTGGATAACAAATCAGAGAACGCAGAAGCAACATCCGCTGCGATTCGACTAGCGACACAAGAAAAAGTAGATGTAATGATCGGACCTGCAACGAGCGGTAACGTTCTTGCCACTGTGCAAATTGCGAACGATAATAAAATTCCTTTAGTGACTGCTTCAGGTACTGCGCCAAACGTTACTGAAAATGAAGACGGATCTATCAACGAATACGTATTCCGTACTTGCTTCATCGACCCATTCCAAGGAGTTATTGCTGCAAACTTTGCAACAGAAGAACTTGGAGTGAAAAATGTAGCGATTTTTGCGGATAACTCTTCAGACTATGCCAAAGGTTTGGCGGCTGCATTCAAAGAGCAAATCGAAGCTAATGGCGGCAAAGTGGTTGCTGAAGCGGCATATGTGGCAAAAGACACAGACTTCAAATCAACATTGACAACGCTTAAATCCAAAAATCCAGAGTTCATCTTCATTCCTGGATATTATGAAGAAGTTGGTTTGATTGTAAAACAAGCGCGTGAATTGGGAATTGACGTTCCATTGATGGGTGCTGACGGATGGGATTCTCCAAAATTGGTTGAATTGGCCGGTGCCGACAACTTAAACAACTCATTCATCATCAACCACTATTCATCTGAAGACCCAGATCCAAAAATCCAAGACTTTGTTAAAGCGTTCAATGATAAGTACGGTGAAGCGCCAAATGCATTCCACGCCCTTGGATACGATACAGTTTACTTCATCAAAGATGCGATTGAGCGCGCTGGTTCTGTAGATGGCGAGAAAATTAAAGATGCACTTGCTGCAACGAAAGACATTTCGCTTGTGTCTGGTACAATCTCAGTGGATGAAAAGCATAACGCAGTTAAATCCGCAACGATCCTTGAGTATAAAGATGGAAAACAAGTATTTAAAACTAAGATCGAACCTTAATGTTTTAAGAAAGGGGGGCACACCGCCTCCCTTTTCCCTTTCGTAGTGTAAAATTCCAAATATTAGTTGACCATTATGGTGCCTGCAGTTGACAGAATTACATAGGCTACAAAAAGGAGTGTGACTTTATGGATTGGTTGCAGCAGCTCATTAACGGTATTTCCTTGGGAAGTATATACGCCTTGATTGCGTTGGGATATACGATGGTTTATGGGATTATTAAATTAATCAACTTTGCTCATGGAGACGTTTTCATGCTCGGGGCATTTATCGGCTTTTTCGCCATCACCCGATGGGAAATGGGGTTTATTCCCGCACTAATTACGGCAATGATTGCCTGTGCGATCATCGGGGTTATCATCGAACGGGTGGCTTATAAGCGTTTAAGAAATGCGACCCGTATCGCAGCGTTAACCACAGCCATCGGGGTGTCATTTTTAATCGAATATACCATGATTTTCTTTAGAGGTGCGACACCAGAAGCGTATCCGAAAGAAGTGCTGCCGGACAAAACTATTGAAATTTTGGGTGCGAAGTTAGATTCTAAAGTAATTTTCATTTTGATCGTAACCATTATTCTTATGATTCTTTTGCAATTCATCGTACACAAAACGAAAATCGGAAAAGCGATGCGTGCAGTTTCTCACGATGCGGATGCTGCCAGATTGATGGGGATTAACGTTGATAATACCATCTCTGCAACGTTTGCGATTGGTTCTGCCTTGGCAGGGGCAGCGGGAGTCATCTTTGGTTCCTATTACACAAGAATCGATCCGTTAATGGGTGTTCTTCCAGGGTTGAAAGCTTTCATCGCAGCGGTATTAGGCGGAATTGGAAGCATTCCAGGCGCGATGGTCGGAGGATTCATTTTGGGAATCGTCGAAACGATTGTAAGCGCTATTGGTTTCTCGCTATGGCGCGATGCAGCAGCTTTCGTTATTTTGATATTGATTTTGATTTTAAAACCAGCAGGATTATTTGGTAAAAACATCCGTGAGAAAGTGTAGGTGACTGGGGTAATGAAAAAATCAAAAGCCTTTTGGATTTATTTAGCATTTGCGCTGGTAATCTATGCAATTGTACAAGTAATGCTTACTAATGGAATGCTAGATTTGTATTATCAAAACATGTTAATTACCATTTGCATCAACGTTATGCTGGCAGTAAGTTTGCATATTGTTATTGGGATTACAGGGCAATTTTCCATTGGACATGCCGGATTTATGGCGGTAGGTGCGTATATTAGCGCCATTTGTACGATGAAATTGGGCTTGCCGTTTATTGTTGGGATCATCTTGGCAGGTGTTGTGGCGGCTGTTGCCGGCGTACTTGTTGGTGTGCCTTCATTGCGTTTGAAGGGTGACTACTTGGCCATCTGTACATTAGGTTTTGCAGAGATTATCCGAATTGTTTTCTTAAATGTGGATTATATAGGCGGGGCAGCTGGGATGGTTGTAAATCACGCAACTACTTGGACTTATGCCTTTGTTGGTGTTGTGATTACCATCATGGTTATTTCCAACTTTACAAAGTCACGGCATGGACGCAGCTGTTTGGCGATCCGTGAAGATGAAATCGCCGCCGATGCAATGGGGATTAATACAACTTATTATAAAGTGGTTGCTTTTGTTATCGGTTCACTTTTTGCGGGAGTTGCAGGCGCGCTTTATGCACATAACTTCTATATCATTCAACCGACAGCATTTAACTTCCTAAAATCCTTTGAAATTTTGATTTACGTTGTGTTGGGAGGTTTAGGAAGTCTTTCAGGTTCTGTCATTGCAGCGATCTTCTTAACAGCTGTTTCACAATATTTGCAGGCATTCCCGGAAACACGTATGATTATTTACTCCGTCGTGTTGATTCTTGTGATGTTGTACCGACCAGCAGGACTCATGGGAACGAAAGAGCTGAAAGATGTATTCAAAATGAAAAAAAGAGGAGGTTCTGAAGCATGAGCAATCCTCTTGTAAAGTTAGAGAACATCGGCATACAGTTTGGCGGATTAAAAGCGGTTCAAAATGTAAACATGTATATCAATAAAGGTGAACTTATCGGCCTTATTGGTCCGAATGGAGCCGGAAAAACAACAACATTCAACATGTTGACCGGCGTATATACGCCAACTGAAGGTGAAATTACCTTTGACGGCAAAAGCATTAAAGGGTTAAAACCGTATCAAGTAACCCATAAAGGGATCAGCCGGACTTTCCAAAATATCCGCTTGTTCAAAGATTTGACTGTATTGGATAACGTAAAAATTGCAAACCATCACCTTGCAAACCATTCCATCCTTTCTTCCATCCTCCGATTGCCAAGCCATTTTAAAAGCGAAGCGGAAATGGAGAAAGAGTCCATTGAGTTCTTAAAAATTTTCGGACTCGATGTTTATAAAGATGAGTTGGCCAAAAACTTGCCTTATGGGATGCAACGTCGCCTTGAAATCGCCCGGGCGCTTGCTGCGGGGCCAAAGCTGCTTTTGTTGGACGAGCCCGCAGCAGGTATGAACCCGCAAGAAACACAAGATTTAATGGATTTGATTGCATTAATCCGAAAAGAATTTGATTTGACAATATTATTGATCGAACACGACATGAGTTTGGTCATGGGGATTTGTGAACGGATTTACGTGCTGGACCATGGCCAATTGATAGCGGAAGGAACACCGGAAGAAATACGTAACAATCCTAAAGTTATCGAAGCTTACCTTGGCGAGGAGGTTAAGAACTAATGTTACAAGTAAATAATATTGATGTATATTATGGGAATATCCATGCATTAAAAGATGTCTCCTTGGAAGTAAATGAAGGTGAGATTGTTACGTTAATCGGTGCGAACGGCGCAGGAAAAACAACCTTATTAAAAACATTGTCCGGTTTGTTGAAACCAAAACATGGCACAATCACATATAACAAGCAACAAATCGGGGGCAAACCGGCACAGGTGATTGTGAAAAACGGTATTATCCATGTACCGGAAGGCCGCAGAGTATTCGCCAATATGTCCGTTGAAGAGAATTTGGATTTGGGCGCATATCTTCGGAAAGATCGGGAAGGGATCAAAAAAGATTTGAACCATGTATTTGAAATGTTCCCAATCTTAAAAGAGCGTAGAAAACAATTGGCCGGTACTTTATCCGGTGGGGAACAACAGATGTTGGCGATTGGAAGAGCCATCATGTCTAAACCAAAGCTGTTGCTTTTGGATGAACCATCGATGGGGTTGGCTCCATTAATCGTTCAGCAAATCTTTGAAATCATTCAATCCATTAATAAAGAAGGAACAACGATTTTGCTTGTCGAACAGAACGCCCACATGGCACTATCAATTGCAGACCGGGCTTATGTTATTGAGACGGGAAGAATCGTATTGTCAGGAGAAGCGAAAGAACTTCAAGAAAGTGAGCAAGTAAAAGCTGCATATTTGGGTGGCATATAATGAAAAAGGCTTATCCGAAAAGAGAACGGATCTTTTCGGTAAGCCTTTTTCACTTTTTATGGTGATCTGATTCAGCGGAGCATGATTTTTACCATTCAATATGGTCAGGATATTTCATTTGAATAGGCAATTCATGGATTTCGTGTTTTGTAAGATTTGCAGTGGCCAATATTTCATCTTTTAATGCAATGTATTCATCATCCTCCACCATCAGCCGGATGGCAAAGGCGCCTAAATTCTCCTTTCTTTCTTCAAACGAAAGTTTCAAATACTCCAAGTTTAAAACATCTACATATTGGGTGGCATAACGGTAGTACTTTGGTGACTTATTGAACATGAGATGAATAAATACATTGAAATGTTCTTCCGGCAAATGCTCCCTTAAACAATCCGTAACAACAGACTGGAATTTCCGGATCGTTGTTATATGTGGATTCCATGGATTGCCGTCGATGAATTCATTATACAAATCGATGAAGTCATTTAAAGCAAGCGTGGTAAAAATTAATTCCGGCCATAAAATTTCAACGGAAAAATAGACATTTTTTTGTGGGGCAAGAATGTCTTTTTTCTTTTCGATTCCTTTATGTATTCCATTTGCAACAAATTCGATATTGCATTCGCCTTGCGTCGCTTTTCTCAAATGAAGGCAAACTTTTAAAATGCGTTGTCTGGCCCCTTGGTAATCGTAATATTTATTTTCATCCCCAATGACTTCATAGATGGAATTGATCAGCTCATCTAAATCCCAATAGTCGCCGCTGATTCGGCCCCCCGTCAATCGTTCAGTGCTTTGAATGGATAACATATTGATCCCACCTTTTTTATCTCTGAAAACCGGAACCTATTAAATATATTGTACAACCATTTGACTAGAAAAGACTATATATTTCTATTAATCCATGAAAATAGGATGTAAAACGGGATGCGAACAAAACAGAAAAAAACGTGAATAAAAAAAGAAAAAATCGAAATTTTCGAATAACAGGTAGTTTATTGATGTGAAGAGTTGGGTAGAGATAAGAAACTGATTGAATAAGTCCATAGGGGGTATGCAAGAGAATAATAAAGTCAAAAAAATTTTATATTATTCAGAAATAAACCAGAAAGTTTCTGAATAAATAATTATTAAATACCTTTTAGTAGACAATGATGGGTCTGCAAGGAAAAGGTATAAAAATTTTTAAGGGGGAGTAGTAGAAATGTCAGTTTTAACTGCCGCATATGCATTTCCAAACACGGAAGGAGCAATTGTAAACTTTAAGGAGCGATACGACAACTATATCGGAGGAAAATGGACACCGCCAGTGAATGGTGAGTATTTTGACAACATTTCGCCGGTCACTGGGAAACCTTACACGAAAGTGGCTCGTTCCACAGCGGAAGATATTGAACTTGCCATTGATGCAGCCCATAATGCAAAGGATGCTTGGGGAAGAACTTCCGTTGCGGAAAGAGCAAAAATTTTGAACAAAATCGCCGATCGCATGGAAGAAAATTTAGAATTGCTAGCAGTTGCTGAAAGCTGGGAAAATGGTAAGCCGGTCCGTGAAACATTAAATGCGGATATACCTCTGGCTATCGATCATTTCCGCTATTTTGCAGGAGTCATTCGGGCTCAAGAAGGCGGCATCAGCCAAATTGATGACAATACGATAGCATACCATTTTCATGAACCAATTGGTGTAGTTGGACAAATTATTCCATGGAACTTCCCAATTTTAATGGCAGCATGGAAACTGGCACCAGCCCTTGCGGCAGGAAACTGCGTGGTTTTAAAACCGGCTGAGCAAACTCCAACTTCCATTTTGGTGTTGATGGAGCTTATTGAAGATTTATTGCCACCGGGTGTTGTCAATATTGTAAACGGTTTCGGTTTGGAAGCCGGAAAACCATTGGCATCCAATCCGCGCATTGGAAAAGTGGCATTTACCGGTGAAACAACGACAGGCAGACTCATTATGCAATATGCATCACAAAATATTATTCCAGTAACATTGGAGCTGGGTGGAAAATCGCCAAATATCTTCTTTGAAGATGTTTTTGATGCGGATGATGAATTTTTGGATAAAGCGATTGAAGGCTTTGTATTGTTTGCCCTAAACCAAGGGGAAGTATGTACATGCCCTTCAAGAGCGTTAATCCAGGAATCCATTTACGATAAATTTATGGAACGGGCCCTTGAACGGGTGAAAGCCATTAAGCAAGGAAACCCGCTTGATCCGTCGACAATGATTGGGGCTCAGGCTTCAACGGAACAGATGGAGAAGATTTTATCTTACATTGATATTGGCAAGCAGGAAGGTGCGGAACTGCTTATTGGTGGTGAGCGCAACAAATTGGATGGCGAACTGGCGGATGGCTACTACATTAAGCCGACTGTTTTCAAAGGCCATAACAAAATGCGCATTTTCCAAGAAGAAATTTTCGGACCGGTTGTGGCAGTCACAACATTTAAAACGCCGGAAGAAGCGTTGGAAATCGCAAACGATACAATGTACGGTTTAGGCGCAGGCGTATGGACTCGCGACATTAATACCGCTTATCGCATGGGACGCGGCATTCAAGCGGGACGTGTATGGACAAACTGTTACCATCAATATCCTGCTCATGCAGCGTTCGGCGGATACAAAATGAGCGGAATCGGCCGCGAAACGCACAAAATGATGCTTTCACACTATCAACAAACGAAAAACTTGCTGGTGAGCTACGATCCAAATAAACTTGGCTTCTTCTAATTCCTATCCAGGGAGGGATGGCTTTGGTGGAACGCGTTGTTGCGACGGATGCAGCCCTTGCCCTCATTGAACAGTTAAAGAAAAAACATGGTCCAATTATTTTCCATCAATCAGGCGGATGTTGCGATGGCTCTTCTCCTATGTGTTATCCTGAAGGGGATTTAATCATCGGAGACAATGATATATTATTAGGGGAAATTGGTGGAGCCAAATTTTATATGCATAAAACCCAATTTGAATATTGGAAGCATACGCAACTGATCATTGATGTTGTGGAAGGCCGCGGTGGCATGTTCAGTTTGGAAGGTGTGGAAGGAAAACGCTTCTTGACCAGATCAAGGGCATTCACTTCCGATGAACTCGCGGAATTAAAAAAGGTAAGTTCATAAATAAAAGGGGAACTTCTTATGGAGTTCCCCTTTATTCATTTTGAAACTTGTCCTCCTGGAAAACGTATAACAACTAGGAGTGATTAGAAATGGATACACAAATTACCGAAGAACTTCAAAACAATTACAACCGGGTCGTCAATTATTTTGGAAATCAATTTAAAGTAAGCGCGGTTATTTCCCTTGCCAGCAAGTATACCCTTGAAAAAAGGGAATTCAGCGGAGTGGCGCTGCAAAAAATCGTCGACCAAATGGCGGAATACTCAAAAAAGGCTTTGTCCATCCAAAAAAATTCGCCGATTCCCTATTACATAGCCGCCCGGTTTTTGGGGCAAGATTTGGAAGCATGCTTTGAAAATTTATTGCAAAGGGATGGGGCGTTAAAAGAAGCCGGGTTTCATAACTCCCCTTTCCGGTTGGCGGGTGCGATGATGCTGGATGAAGATATTCATCTTCACGCAAAACGGGCAAAAACGTTATATGATGAAATGCACAGGAAACAATTCATTTTAACGTCCAAAGAAGATGTACCTTATGCAGTTTTATTATCAAAAGTAAATGAACCCCCTCAATTACAAGTAGAAACAATGGTGCAATATTACAAAGCTTTAAGAAAACAAGGGTTTCTGTTGGGCAATTCCCTTCAATCCCTTGCGCAAATTTTAACAATGTACAGCGCCGATTATAACGAAACGCTTCTCCAGTATGTGGCAGAGCTGCGGCATTCATTGAATCATAGAGGCATCAAAGTAAAACCGATACACTATCCGTATTTGGGGATTTTAGCGTTAAATGCAACAGATAATGAAAAAATAGATGAAATAGCGGAATGGCAGAAAGCTTTATTGGAATTAAAAATATTCCGCATGGCAAAGGAATTGGCACTAATTGTCGCCATCCAAAAAATCATGAGAGAGCTGGTTGAGGTGCAAAATATGGTCGATATGAAAGAGCTTTTTATTGAAGATTTAATTGATGTTATGGAAATTACGCTGGATGTTGTGGATATTATTTTTTTGCCTGGAATTGATTTGTTGGATTTCTTCCGTTGATTCACTCAAAAATTGTTGGGAGTGATAAAATGGAAATAAATCATAATGGAGGTGTAGGAGATGAAAGAAACAAAATTATGGATTAACGGTCAATGGGAGGAAGCGAAAGAAACCTATGACTTAACGGCTCCTTATACTGGCGAAGTGATTGCCAAAGTGGCAAAGGCTTCTGTACAAGATGTGGAACGGGCCATCCAGGGAGCTCATGAGGCTTTCCAAACGTTTAAAAAAACATCTGCGTATGAAAGAGCGGAAATCTTATATAAAGTTGTGGACATCATGAAGAAAAGAAAACAAGAATTTGCAGAAATTCTTGCCAATGAAGCTGGAAAGCCGATTACCGCCGGACTTGCTGAATTGGACCGTACGATTGCCACTTATCAGTTTTCGGCAGAGGCGGCAAAAAATGTTTTTGGCGAAACCGTGCCGATGGATGCAGCTCCGGGTGGAAAAAATCGCCTCGGCTTTACAAAACGTATCCCTCTAGGAGTTGTTTCGGCCATTACGCCATTTAACTTTCCGTTCAATCTCGTTGCCCATAAATTGGGGCCAGCCTTTGCAGTCGGAAATACGGTTGTTTTAAAACCGGCCACTCAAACACCGTTAAGCGCATTGGCGATGGCGGAAATTTTTAAAGAAGCCGGTCTTCCTGATGGCGCATTGCAAATCGTGACCGGCTCAGGCGGAGAATTGAGCGATGTGCTAGTGACCCATCCTTTTGTGAAAAAAGTGACGTTCACTGGCAGTGGCGCGGTTGGAATGAAAATCAAAGAAAAAGTGGGCTTAAGAAAAGTGACATTAGAATTGGGTTCCAATGCGGCGGTTATCATCGAACCGAGCACGCCGATCGAAAAAATCGTCCCTCGCACGGTGAGCGGCGCATTCGGCTTTTCCGGACAAGTATGCATTTCGCTGCAACGAATTTATGTTCATGAATCCATTTACGATCAATTTACAGAGGCTTTTGTGAAAGAAACGAAAAAATTGAAACTGGGAGATCCGTTTGACCCGACGACGGATTTAAGCGCCATGATTCATCCGAAAGAAGTCGAGCGCATCAAAGCTTGGATAGAAGAAGCGAAAGCGCAAGGGGCGGAAGTGGCGACAGGTGCGGAATTCACTGAACGCACGATGACTCCAACCGTGATGGTGAACGTGAAACCGGATATGAAAATCATGTGCTTGGAAACCTTTGCGCCGATTGTTTCCATCGTCCCTTACAAAACATTGGATGAAGCGATTCAATATGTCAATGCCTCCGATTTAGGTTTAAATGCGGGAATATATACTAACGTTCTTACAGATGCTTTAAAAGCGGCGGATGAATTGGAAGCGGGGGCGGTTGTCATTAATGATATCCCGACATTCCGCATAGATAATATGCCATATGGCGGTGTGAAAAATAGCGGATATGGGCGGGAAGGTATTAAATATGCCATTGAAGAAATGACGGATTTGAAATTTATAACGATTAAAACAGACCTGTAAAAAAAGTTGCAATGCTCATCTGTATGAAATTAATATTATGTTTGCATAATAATCGCAATGTATTGGAATAGTATACAATGAATTGGAGGACATACAAATGAGCAATGCATATCCAATGAGCCAGTCACGTACGGTTCAGAACCGACTCGTATTACCTCCTGATGCGAATCAATATGGTTCCATTTTCGGAGGAAAGATCTTGGCGTATATTGATGAAATAGCGGCACTTTCTTGCATGAAACATTGTAAGAAAGAAGTGGTAACCGCTTCATTTGATTCCGTCGATTTCGTTTCTCCCGCTTATGTGGGGGATATGTTGGAGTTGGAAGCCATCGTCACTTCCACAGGAAGGACATCCATGGAAGTGTATGTGCGTGTCTTGTCCCGCAACATCAAAACCGGAGAGGAAAAATTGACAACAGAATCTTTTGTAACGATGGTGGCCATTGATGAAGAAGGGAAACCGACGCCGGTTCCGGAAGTTTATCCGGAGACGGTGGAAGAAGAGAGATTACACAAAGCCGGATTAGAAAGACAAAAGTTGAGGAAGGAAAAAAGAAAAAAATTAAAAGAGGTTGCCCTCCTAAAATAAATATTGAAGCTGTCCGGAAATATTTTTCCAGACAGCTTCGGTTTTTATAAGCAGGTTGAAGTTCTTTTATCCATTAATTCGAAAAATCGTGAACCGCTTTAATTAAAGTATCCGAAGATTTGGCTATAAGAGAAGTGCTTTCCACCAGGTTTGCAATATTATTGGAAATTTGTTCAATATCTTTGGAAGTGGAAGCATACTGATTGCGGATTCCCGACACTTTCTTGGCAATTTGTTCAAAGGATTCCGCCAAATGCTCCTGGGTTTCCACACTTAGTTTCACTTGTTCATCCACGTTATTTACACTGGATGTCATTTCAGAAATATTCGCTTCCATTTCTTTTATTAATGTAGAAACGCTTTGCACGGCTTTCTTCGTTTCTTCCGCAAGCTTTCGCACTTCTTCCGCTACAACGGCAAACCCTTTCCCGTGTTCGCCTGCACGGGCGGCTTCAATGGAAGCGTTTAAAGCGAGCAAGTTTGTCTGATCGGCAATGCCAGTCACCAAATTGACAATTTCAGAAATTTTTTGGGAAGACGAACGTAAGTGAATCATGGAATCTTCCAATAAATTGACACTGTTTAAAATCATATTCATCAAGTCTGTTTGTTTCGCCAATTGGGATTTACCCTGATTTGATTTTTCTTCTGTATCCGCAACATAATCCAAACCTTGCGATGTGGATGAAGCAATATTTTGAGATTGCTCTGAAATGATTTGGATGGATGTCGTCGTTTCTTGATTCATCACATTCAGTTCTTGGGCGATTTGTTGAATGGATGCGATCAGAGATTGTTTTATTTTGTCATTTTCTTTGCGGACCCGTTCTTGTTCTTTTTCATAGGCTTCAATTACGAGCTGCTGTTCCAAATTGATAATCTTTGAGAAGGCATTGGTTGCGCGCAATGCTTCTTCATTCGAAAGATTCAATTCTTGGATGAACTGTGCAAAAGAAGAATTCAGAGATTGGAATGATGAAAGATACCATTTTGACATCAGTCCAATCTTGATATGCGCAAGAGCAATCCTAGTCCGGTTTTCGATATATTTTTTATCAATCTGCCCTTCGAAAATATCATTTATATGTTTGGTGAGCGTTATTTTTAATCGGTCCATTGTTGAATATCGATTGATAAGATCAACGAGTTGGCGATTAATCGAAATGTTATCGTAAAAAGTATTCACCATTTTTGGAATATAGTTTTTAATGAGAGGTTTTAACTGACGCAGGATAGCCAAATCATTTTTGGTCAATTGAATTGTTTCAATTTGCTTAGCTATGCCGGGATACTCGGAAACCTCGATTAATACATTGTGAACATATGTTTCAAGATCAAAAAACCGTTCCTCCATTGACTTGCCGTCTTTACTGAATGGCACAAACTTCATATGTATCCCCCACTCTAATCATTTTTTATTAAAATCATTCTTGCAAACTCAATACCTGAATTTGTATTTTCCTTGGATACGTTGTAAAATACGATTAGTTTATGTATTTAAAAGTAAGCGCAAAGGATGTTTGTCAAGATGAACCAGCGAAGGCTTGCATATATCATAGTTTCAATGGTGACAGTGGCAGTATTTGCTGCCCTGATGTTGAATCATATGTTTGAAGAAGTACCAAAGAACCATAAAATATTGATTATCATCAGTGCTACCCTATTTTCGGGTCTTTTTGCCCGCTTTCTATTCCCTACAGAACATCCTGATTATGTAGATCCGAAAAATGTGGATGGACAAAAAAAGGATAAGTAAAGCCGCTCATATGGGCAGGCTTTTTTCTTTTTTCAAATAATAGCATACAACATTGAAATTTCTAAAGAACTTTTTGTCTATTAATTGAAAACAATGGAAAAAATAAGTGGTGAATTAAGCAATAAATTTAAAAAAATTTCAAGAAGTTGAAACTATTAAAAGAATCATCCGTATATGTATATAGCAAGTAATTAATAAATATGAACAAAAAGAAACGGGAGTTGACAAATATATGGAAGAAAAGTGGGCGAAAGTAATCATACATGCAAGTGCGTTTTTTGCTCCGGTTTTAGTGCCAATTTTATTTTTCTTAATCAGCAGTGATGAAAGTGTGAAGCGGCTTTCCGTCCAAGCGTTGTTATTCCAATTCGTCATGTGGGTATTGATTGGCATATCGACGGTGTTAAGTTTCGTATTGATTGGCATTCCATTCTTAATCATTTTCGGCATTATGACAATTGTTGTTCCAATTATCGGTATTATCAATGCCCTTCAGGAGAACGATTGGAACTATCCTTTTGTAGGCCGTTGGGTGTAATCGGCAGGACCTTTTCATGACCCTGCATCTTTAAGCAAAGATGAATATATTAGATAAAAATCGGCAAAACGTAAAGTAATACGTATTGTCGATTTTTTTAACCTCCATTTTGTCGAGGGTTTTTATTTGCACATGAGCGAAAAAGGAAATATAATAAAGTCAAAGAAAGTCAAAGTCAAAAAAGCGAGGTGAATTGTAAAAAAAATGAAAAATATTTCCGACTTGATTGAAGGGTATTTAAAAAGGGTTATCGAATTAGATGGTAAAGGACATATTGAAATCAAACGCAGCGAATTGGCCGATAAATTCCAGTGTGTTCCCTCGCAAATTAATTATGTAATCAATACACGATTCACGGTGGAAAAAGGCTACCTTGTTGAAAGTAAACGGGGTGGCGGTGGATATATCCGGATTTTCCGTGTGAAACCGAGCTCAAAAGTTGAGTTGATAGATCATTTAATAAAGCAAATCGAAAAAGGCGCCACCCAAAATATGGCGGAAGATATCATTTATCGCTTGCTGGAAGAAGAAATGATCAATGAAAGAGAAGCAACATTGATGCTCGCAGCCGTCAATCGGGATACATTAAAGCTGCAACTACCAACTCGCGATGAATTGAGGTCGGCGATTTTAAAAGCGATGTTATTAACTTTAAAATATGAAAAATGAAGAGGTGGTAGGTCATGCTTTGTGAACACTGTAAGCAACGGAAAGCAACGGTTACAGTCACACAAATCATCAATGGACATAAAAGCGAGAAACATTATTGCGAAGTATGTGCCGCACAATTTCATCCATTCAGCCTGGATTTTCCCAAAGAAGAACAATTCCCGATCCATCAATTGCTTTCGAACTGGTTCGGCATGCCTCTCTGGAAAAACGATTTGCAGGAAAGAACTGTTCAGCCTTCCGTGCAAACGGTCGCATGCCCCGCTTGTGGATTTACTTTCCGCAAGTTTTTAAACGAAGGAAAATTAGGCTGCCCGCAATGTTATGAAACCTTTAGCGAAAAACTTCCTCAAGTACTTGAAAAATTCCAGGCCGGAACGAAACATACAGGAAAAAGACCAGGACAAAAAGTGGATAACAACCGCATTTTGAAAAAACAGATCGAACATGCCCGTGAGCAGCTGCAATTGGCGATCCAAGACGAACGTTTTGAGGATGCGGCAAAATTCAGGGATGAAATCAAGGAATTGGAACGTAAGCTGGAAATGGGAGGTGTGGATACACCATGAATCTTGAATATTTCTTAAAAGCGGAGGCGCCAAGTTGGATGGGAACTGATGGTGCGGAAGATGACATTGTGATTTCCACACGCATCCGGTTGGCAAGAAATTTGGAGGGTTTCCGTTTTCCGATCATCTTTTCAGATGAAGAAGCGAAAACAATCGATCAAATGGTGACGCAGGCGTTTTACCAATTGAAAGATAACAATCATGATTTTTCCCATTTCACAATACAGGAAATGCCTGTACTGCAACGCCAAGTACTCGTGGAAAAACATCTGATCAGTCCAATGCTTGCAAAAAGGGAAAAGTTTGCATCCGTCATCATTTCGCAGGATGAAGCCATCAGCGTCATGGTCAACGAAGAAGACCATTTAAGAATCCAATGCTTATCCCCTGGACTTAAGCTCATGGAAACTTATGAAATGGCAAATAAATTGGATAGTCAACTTGAAAAATTATTGCCGTTTGCTTTCCATAATGAATTCGGCTATTTAACAAGCTGCCCAACCAATGTAGGTACAGGGATGAGAGCATCCGTCATGATGCATTTGCCTGGACTTTCCATGACGAAACAGATCAAAGCATTGACCCAAATGCTTGCCCGCTTTGGCATGGTCGTGCGAGGCATCTACGGTGAAGGCAGCGAAAACTTAGGAAACATGTATCAAATTTCAAATCAAGTGACTCTTGGCAAGTCGGAAGATGAAATTGTCGATGATTTGCAAACAGTCGTGACACAAATTATTGAACAGGAACGAAACGCAAGACAAACTCTTTTGGCACAATCCAGAGTCGCTTTGGAAGACCGCATTCACCGGGCTTATGGAACTTTGAAACATGCGCGGATCATGACAAGCGAAGAAGCGGCGACATGTTTATCCAATGTCCGGTTAGGTGTTGATTTAGGAATCATTAAAGATGTTTCAAAGCATATTTTAAATGAGTGTACGATTCTTATTCAACCGGGGTTTGTACAACAATATGCAGGCACTACCTTGGAACCGGCTGAACGGGATGTATATAGAGCAAAACTGATACGCGAAAAATTAAACAGTGGTAATTCAAAACCTAGAGGAAAAGGAGAGGAAAGATATGATGTTTAATCGATTCACTCAACGCGCCCAAAAAGTGTTGCAGTTGGCACAAGAAGAAGCGATCCGTTGGAAACATGAATCCATCGGCACAGAGCACATCTTGCTTGGGCTTATCCGGGAAGGCGGAGGCATCGCAGCAAAAGCTTTGGAAGCCATCGATGTAACGCCGGAAATGATTGAACGGGGCATCGAAGAATTAGTCGGAAAAGGAACGAAAGATGTAGGGCCAATTGTTCACTATACACCTAGAGCGAAAAAAGTCATTGAACTCGCCGTTGATGAATCGCGGAAATTGGGCCATGCTTACATCGGCACAGAACATATCCTGCTTGCATTGATTCGCGAAGGCGAAGGTGTTGCCGCGAGAGTGCTTGCAAACGCTGGTGTGAGTCTCAATAAAGCCCGCCAACAAGTTCTATTGCTTTTGGGCAACAATGATGTTTCCCAAAACGCCAATCCGACTCAAACAGTCAGCACACCAACACTGGACAGCTTAGCCCGGGATTTGACTGCTATTGCCCGTGAAGGCGGCCTTGATCCAGTGATTGGACGAAGCAAAGAGATCACACGTGTGATCGAAGTGCTTTCACGCCGTACAAAAAACAACCCTGTGTTGATTGGTGAACCGGGTGTAGGTAAGACAGCCATTGCAGAAGGACTTGCCCAGCAAATCGTCAATAACGAAGTGCCTGAAACATTGCGTGATAAACGCGTGATGACGCTTGATATGGGTACGGTTGTAGCAGGTACAAAATATCGTGGTGAATTCGAAGACCGCTTGAAAAAAGTGATGGATGAAATTCGCCAAGCAGGTAACATCATTCTGTTCATCGACGAATTGCACACATTGATTGGAGCAGGTGGTGCGGAAGGTGCGATTGACGCTTCCAACATTTTAAAACCGGCCCTTGCCCGCGGAGAATTGCAATGCATTGGTGCCACAACATTGGATGAATATCGAAAATACATTGAAAAAGATGCCGCTTTGGAACGCCGTTTCCAACCAATTCAAGTCGATGAACCGACAGTGGAAGAAACAATCCAGATCATCAAAGGTTTGCGTGACCGTTATGAAGCGCATCACCGTGTAAAAATTACAGATGAAGCGATTGAAGCGGCGGCAAAATTATCCGATCGTTACATTTCAGACCGTTTCTTGCCGGACAAAGCCATTGACTTGATTGATGAAGCGGGATCAAAAGTGCGTTTACGCTCATTCACAGTGCCACCAAATCTAAAAGCTCTCGAAGATAAATTGGAACATGTGCGCAATGAGAAAAACGCAGCCGTTTCAAGCCAGGAGTTTGAAAAAGCGGCAGCATTGCGCGATACAGAACAAAAAATTAAAGAAGAACTCGAGCAATTGAAAAAATCATGGAAAGAAAAACAAGGCAAAGAAGAATCCAAAGTGACAGTGGAAGATATTGCCGAAGTCGTTTCCATGTGGACGGGAATTCCGGTAAACAAAATTGCTCAAGAAGAGTCTGAAAAACTGCTTAACTTGGAAGAAGAATTGCATAAACGCGTTGTCGGCCAACATGAAGCGGTTGAGGCAATCTCCAGAGCGATCCGCCGCGCCCGTGCAGGACTTAAAGATCCAAAACGTCCAATTGGTACATTCATCTTCTTAGGGCCAACTGGCGTAGGGAAAACAGAACTTGCAAAAGCATTGGCAGAAGTGATGTTTGGAGATGAAGATGCAATGATCCGCATCGACATGTCCGAATATATGGAAAAACACTCCACTTCCCGCCTTGTTGGTTCACCTCCAGGATATGTAGGATTTGAAGAAGGCGGCCAATTAACGGAAAAAGTGCGCCGAAAACCATACTCTGTCGTGCTTTTGGACGAAATTGAAAAAGCCCATCCAGATGTGTTCAACATCTTATTGCAAGTGCTCGATGATGGACGCTTAACGGATTCAAAAGGACGTACAGTGGATTTCCGCAACACGGTTGTCATTATGACATCCAACATCGGTGCGGAAGCCTTAAAATATCAAAAAAGCTTAGGATTCGGCGTAGGAGAAAAAGACAGCAAATATAAAGATATGAAATCTACTATGATGGAAGAATTGAAAAAAGCCTTCCGTCCAGAATTCCTAAACCGTATTGATGAAATCATTGTGTTCAAACCGTTGGAAAAAGATCAATTAAAACAAATCGTATCCTTGATGGCAAAATCTTTGGTGAAACGATTAAAAGATCAGGATATCGATTTGGAATTAACGGATGCCGCTTTAGAGAAAATCGCGGAAGAAGGATACGATCCTCAATACGGTGCCCGTCCAATCCGCCGTGCTTTACAGAAAAATGTTGAGGACCGTTTATCCGAAGAGTTGTTGAAAGGCACTATTTCGAAAAATAGCAAAGTCGTCTTTGACTACGTGGATGGCGCGTTTGTCGTAAGAGAAAAAGATACTGTTGAAAGTGCATAAAATTTTATAAACGAAGCTGTCCGCAAGCCAACTGCGATTGACTTGCGGCACAGCTTATTTTAATACATATGAAAATCAATAATAATGACATTTGGTGCAGATGTTAAGCCGTCTTTGTTATCATCGCCGTACTAATAAGAATAATAGGAGGAACCAATGGCCAAAAAGAAAACAAAATTTTGCTGTCAAAGCTGCGGCTATGAATCGCCGAAATGGTTGGGAAGATGCCCTGGATGCGGGGAATGGAACAGCTTTGTGGAAGAAATAGAAGTCATTTCAAAATCCCGTGGAGTGTTTCAGCATTCAGAAGCCTCCAGTCAGAAAGCCGTACCGATTGTCAGCATTGAAACGCAGGAAGAACAAAGATTTGAAACGAGCATGGTGGAACTGAACCGGGTACTTGGGGGCGGCATTGTGCCAGGTTCTCTTGTGCTCATTGGCGGAGACCCGGGAATCGGAAAATCCACCCTTCTTATGCAGCTATCGGCGGATTTATCCAACAGTGGACATCGCGTGCTTTACGTATCCGGGGAAGAATCGCTGAAACAAACGAGACTCCGGGCATCAAGACTCGGCGTACAATCAAAGGAATTATTCATCTATGCGGAAACGGATCTGGAACTGATTCGTCATAGTATTGAGGAAGTACAACCCCGGTTTATCATTGTGGACTCCATCCAAACGGTTCATCATCCGGAAGTCACAAGCGCTCCCGGCAGCGTATCCCAGGTGAGAGAATGTACTTCGGAGCTTATGAGAATCGCAAAAACGAAGGGCATCGCAACTTTCCTGGTCGGGCATGTAACGAAAGAAGGGCAAATTGCAGGTCCGAGAATATTGGAGCATATGGTGGATACGGTTCTTTACTTTGAAGGGGAGAGACATCACACGTACCGGATTTTAAGAAGCCATAAGAACCGATTTGGCTCCACAAATGAAATTGCCATTTTCGAGATGATTCACTCCGGTTTAAAAGAAGTATTAAATCCTTCTGAACTCTTTTTGGAAGAACGTTCACAAGGTGCTGCAGGCTCTACGGTGGTGGCTTCCATGGAAGGGACAAGGCCGATTTTGGTTGAAATCCAATCGTTGGTAACGCCGACAAGTTTCAACTATCCAAAACGGATGGCGACAGGCGTGGATCAAAACCGGGTTCAATTATTGATGGCCGTTTTGGAAAAAAGAATGGGAATGCTTTTGCAAGCCCAAGACGCATACGTGAAAGTGGCAGGCGGGGTAAAATTGGATGAACCGGCCATTGACTTGGCTGTTCTTACATCGATTGTTTCCAGTTACAAAAATCAGCCTGTGAATGTCACGGATGTGTTCATTGGGGAAGTGGGGCTTACTGGAGAAGTAAGACGGGTATCCCGTATAGAGCAGCGGGTTTATGAAGCTGCAAGACTTGGTTTTAAACGTGTATTCATCCCGGCTTCCAATCTGGGAGGATGGGAAAATCCAAAAGAAATTGAAGTGATCGGTGTTCAAACAATCAATGAAGCGGTGAAACTTTGTTTTGGCAATTGAGGGAATTTTACCATGTTTTGAGAAAAATGGGCATTTTTTCTTCAGGAATTGGAAAAAAATAAAGAAGAAGTTGATTTAATTTGCGAAAAAAAGGTAAAAAAGTCCAAAAAATGCGATGAAGCGTTCTTACAAATCGCAAAGGATTCATGAACCATGTATAATTATCAGTAAGATAATATATCAGAAAAAAGGAGGTGGCAGGATGCTGAAGAGAATCATTCAAATTGCGTTTCTGTTTATTGGTGGTGCTTTGGGTTTTGTCTTTTTACCGCCATTATACGAAATTATTAATTTATCATCTAGTCCATGGTTAAATAATCCATACACATCGGTAGCAATAGGGGCGTTATTGTTATTTCTTCTTTCGTTTTCATTATCAGACTATTGCGTGAAATTTATCAACTGGATGGAAGAGGTGCTTTTTAAAATTCCGGCAGCGGACTTATTCTTTGGTACTCTAGGGTTGATTATCGGTTTAATTGTAGCATATTTTGTGGGATTTGCGATTGAACGAATTAACATTCCGGTTATTACCGATTTCTTGCCGATTATTTTATCCATCATTCTGGGATATTTGGGATTTAGAGTCGGCTTTAAAAAAAGGGACGAACTTTCACAACTATTTACAAAATCAGGAGTCGGTGCGAAAAAGAAAGCCGGAGAAGCCGGCCAGCCCGGATCTGAAAAAACGTTATATAAACTGCTGGATACAAGCGTTATCATCGACGGCCGCATTGCGGATATTGCGACTACAGGATTTATTGAAGGGGTATTGGTGGTGCCGCAATTCGTTTTGACGGAATTGCAGCATATTGCGGATTCCAGCGATACGTTGAAACGCACCCGTGGACGCCGGGGGCTTGATATGTTGAAAAAATTACAGGACGGAAAATCGGTAAATGTGATTATTTCAGAAGAGGACTTTGATGATATCCAAGAAGTTGATTTAAAATTAGTGCGGCTGGCGAAAAAAATGGGCGCGAAAATTTTAACGAACGATTTTAATTTAAATAAAGTGTGCGAACTTCATCATGTACAAGTATTGAATATCAATGAACTGGCAAACGCGGTGAAACCTGTTGTCATCCCCGGGGAAGATATGCAGGTTGTTGTCATCAAAGATGGAAAGGAACAAAATCAAGGAGTCGCCTATTTGGACGATGGCACAATGATTGTTGTTGAAGGTGGCCGTAATTATATCGGCCAAGCAATAACGGTTACGGTGACAAGCGTATTGCAAACATCCGCCGGTCGCATGATTTTTGCAAAACCGAAAGACGAACAAGTAGCATAAAAACACGCAACAATTGTAGGAGTTGAGCTTGTGGATTATGAAGTGGTGTTGCCGGCAGCCGGCAGCGGAAAACGGATGGGGGCAGGAAAAAACAAATTATTTTTGCCATTGGCCAATAAGCCGATTTTGATCCATACTCTCGAAGTCTTTGAAAAGGATCCAAAATGCACAGGGATCTACTTGGCGGTTAAGCCGGAAGAAAGAGAATATATTCAAAACTTATTGAATGAATACGGTATTACTAAGGTAAAGGGGTTGCCGAATGGAGGGGAAGAACGCCAACATTCCGTTCATGCATGTTTAAAAGTCATGAAGGATGTGGAAATCGTTCTTGTCCATGATGCCGCAAGACCCTTTATACTTCAGTCGGTGATTGACCGTTTAGTGGAAACGGCTTATGAAAAAGGGGCTGCCATTGCGGGAGTCCGCGCAAAGGATACGATGAAAAAAGTGCGGGACGGCATCATCGTTGAAACGGTGGAGCGGGATGACTTATGGGCCATCCAGACGCCGCAAGCTTTCCGTTTCGAACTGTTGCTTCATGCAGAGGATGTCGCAGAAAAAGTGGGTTTTTTAGGAACGGACGAAGCGATGCTTGTGGAACGTCTCGGCTATGAAATTCACATCGTCGAAAGCAGCTATGAAAATATTAAAATTACCACAAAAGAGGACTTGGTCTTTGGTGAAGCGATATTAAGAAACCGGCAGCTGAAAACCTCACAAATCTGATCGATTCGTGAGGTCTTTTCTTGTTTAATGATCTAAAAGGATTGTTTGGGAAAAATGCTTACAATCCATACAAATGGGAAATATGTTAATATATGAAGTGGTCATTTGGATTCAGATATTATAGTAAAGGATGGTGAACGCTGCATAATAGACAGAAAGCGTCTAGTACATGCAGCTGATATATGTTTCGGGTTGGACAAGGATTTGACGTTCATGCATTTCAAGAAGGGCGTCCGCTGATTATCGGCGGTATAGAAATCCCCCATACAAAAGGGCTTTTAGGGCATTCCGATGCAGATGTACTATTACACGCGATTACAGATGCGGCCCTTGGAGCGATTGGTGAAGGGGATATCGGCCGCCATTTTCCGGACACAGATCCGCAATATAAAGATGCGGACTCAGCAAAATTATTGGAATATATCTGGAAAATCGTTGAGGAAAAAGGGTATGTTCTTGGAAATGTGGACTGTACGATTATGGCACAAAGACCAAAGATGGCTCCGTATATTGAACAAATGAAAAACCGGATCGCTCAATTATTACATGCGGAACCTTCCCAAGTGAACGTGAAAGCGACGACAACGGAAAAACTGGGTTTTGTTGGACGGGAAGAAGGCATTGCAGCGCTTGCGACCATTTTATTGATCAAAAAACAGTAGTACTTACATGTAAGGAAAAATCATTACGTTTCAGAAATGACAAAATTTCTTTCCTACCATCAACTTTTCAATGCTGCACTGGAGTGGTAAAATGTACAAAAGTCGAGGGAAGCATTGGAAATAGTAAGATTTTAGCAATGTAATAACGAAAAACACAGTTTGTCAACTGCACAACTTAGGAGGAAAATAAGATGGCAAAAGAAGTTCGTGTTCGGTATGCACCAAGTCCTACCGGTCATTTACATATCGGTGGAGCACGCACAGCGTTATTCAACTATTTATTTGCAAAACATTACAACGGAACATTTGTTGTGCGCATTGAGGATACGGATATAGAGCGCAATGTAGAAGGCGGTGAAGCATCCCAGCTTGACAATTTGAGATGGTTGGGCATTATTCCTGATGAATCCGTTGATATTGGTGGACCTTATGCACCTTACCGCCAAACAGAGAGATTGGATATTTATAAAAAACATGCGGAAGAGTTGTTGGAACGCGGTTTGGCTTATAAATGCTTCTGTACGCCCGAAGAATTGGAAGCTTCAAGGGAAGCGCAAAGAGCAAAAGGTATTGCGGCTCCAACATATGACGGTAAATGCCGCCATTTGACGAAAGAAGAAATCGCGGAAAAAGAAGCGCAAGGAATTCCATACACAATCCGCTTCAAAGTGCCTGAAAATGTCACTTATAAATTCAATGATATGGTGCGCGGAGAAGTATCATTTGAATCAAAAGATATCGGCGATTGGGTCATTATGAAAGCGAACGGAATCCCTACCTATAACTTTGCGGTTGTACTTGATGATCATTATATGGATATCACGCATGTATTCCGCGGCGAAGAGCATTTATCAAACACACCGAAACAAATGATGATTTTTGATGCGTTCGGTTGGGAATATCCGGAATTTGGCCATTTGACGATCATTGTGAATGAAAATCATAAGAAATTATCAAAACGTGACGAATCCATCATTCAATTCATCTCCCAATATAAAGAACTGGGATATTTGCCTGAAGCGATGTTCAACTTCTTCGCATTGCTCGGTTGGTCTCCGGAAGGGGAAGAAGAAATCTTTACGAAAGAACAGCTTATTGAAATGTTTGATGAGAAACGTTTATCCAAATCACCTTCCATGTTTGACCGGAATAAACTAACATGGATGAATAACCAATACATCAAAAAATTGTCTTTGGAAGAAGTGGTGGAACTGGCGCTTCCTCACTTGCAAAAAGCGGGGCTGCTTCCTGAAGAGTTGAATGAAGAACAAAAAGAATGGGCGACAAAATTGATCGGCTTGTATCATAATCAAATGAGCTATGGCGCAGAGATTGTGGAACTATCAAGCCTATTCTTTAAAGACGAAGTGGAATATGATGAAGAAGCGCAAGAGGTATTAGGTTGGGAGCACATCAAAGAAGTGGTTTCATCATTCAAACAGCAATTGGTGTCCTTGGAAACATTCGATGCCCCTTCCATTAAAGCGGCGCTTAAAGCGGTGCAAAAAGAGACAGGATATAAAGGGAAAAACTTGTTTATGCCAATCCGGGTGGTGACAACCGGCCAAACTCATGGACCGGACTTGGCTAGTACGATTGAGTTGGTTGGTAAAGAAAAAGTGTTGGCCCGTTTAGAAAAATTGGCAAACTAAGATGTTCTTAATGAATGGTGCGAATGGTCGATAATTAAATAAAAGCGAAAGCGTTGAAAAGGAGAAGTACGTAAAATATGTTTGAAAGAGAGGGTCACCATTGGCTGAAAGTGACCTAAACCTCTGTTTTACGGAAATGCACCTTTGAGCACTTGGCTGAAATGGAGTAGGCAAGTCGGCTGGTCACCGTTACAGGCCGCAGAGTGGAAAGCGTTTATGCTTTCAATCAGAGTGGAACCGCGCGACTTTGGCGTCTCTGTCATAGAAATATGATGGAGGCGTTTTTTATTTAAATAATCCAAAACCAATGTTTTGATTTATTGGCTTCTTTCATAGAAAAGATGGTAATTTAAAAATAGGAGAAAAATGTACGGAAAATTCGATGATTCAACAAACAAATGGTATTTTGTAAAGGAGAGACTGGCATGGCAATTCAAATTTACAATACGTTGACACGGAAAAAAGAACCTTTTGTTCCTCTCGAAGAAGGAAAGGTGAAAATGTACGTATGCGGTCCGACCGTTTATAACTATATACACATTGGAAATGCCCGTCCGGCGATCGTGTATGATACAGTGCGGAGATACTTGCAATATAAAGGGTATGATGTGAAATACGTTTCCAACTTTACGGATGTGGACGACAAAATCATCAAGGCGGCCAATGAATTGGGAGAAGAGGTTTCAGGGCTTACGGAACGTTTCATTAAAGCTTATTTTGAAGATATTACGGCTCTCGGCTGCAAGAAGGCGGATGTGCATCCCCGGGTAACGGAGCATATGAACGATATCATCGAATTTATAAAAGTATTGGTTGATAAAGGATATGCTTACGAGTCCCAAGGAGATGTCTATTTCCGCACACGTAAATTTGAAGACTATGGAAAGCTCAGCCATCAATCTATTGATGATTTAAAAGTGGGTGCCCGCATTGAACCGGGTGAAAAGAAAGAAGACCCGCTGGATTTTGCCCTTTGGAAAGCGGCAAAACCTGGGGAAATCTTCTGGGAGAGCCCTTGGGGAAAAGGGCGGCCTGGTTGGCATATCGAATGCTCTGTGATGGCCCGGGCGCATTTGGGCGATACCATTGACATCCATGCTGGAGGGCAAGATTTGACTTTCCCGCATCATGAAAACGAAATTGCCCAATCAGAAAGTTATACCGGAAAAACTTTCGCCCGTTATTGGATGCATAATGGGTATATTAATATCGACAATGAAAAAATGTCAAAATCCTTGGGGAACTTTGTATTGGTCCATGATATTATCCAAAAAATCGATCCGCAGGTATTGAGATTTTTCATGTTGTCCGTTCATTATCGCCATCCAATCAATTTCTCGGAAGAATTGATCGAATCGGCGCGCAGCGGGTTGGAACGCTTGCGCACAGCGTACTTGAACCTGCAGCATCGTTTGCAATCGACGACAAACCTTGCTGATGAGAGCGAAGAGTATTTAGAAAAAATTGATGAATTGAAAAAAGAATTTGAAAAAGAAATGGATGACGATTTCAATACGGCCAACGCAATCAGTGTTTTATTTGAACTGGCCCGTACGGCAAACACGTATTTGAACGAAATCAATACCGATGAAAAGGTGTTGAAAGCATTTATCGAAACTTTTGATGTGCTTAGTGAAGTATTGGGAATTAAACTGGCCCAAGAGACGGAAATTTTGGATGAAGACATTGAGAAATTAATCGAAGAGCGGAACATAGCAAGAAAAAACCGGGATTTCAAACGTGCGGATGAAATCCGGGATCAATTATTGAAGATGAACATCATTTTGGAAGATACGCGTCAAGGTACCCGTTGGAAACGAGGTTCATAATATGGCTCCATTAGTAGATGTCAATCAAATGAACGCGCTTGCCCTGGCCTATATGGGGGATGCGGTGTTGGAGGTGCGCATCAGGGAACATTTGCTGTTGAGCGGACGGATGAAGCCGAATACGCTGCACCACGAAGCGACAAAATATGTTTCCGCCAAAGCCCAATCCATGATTGTGCACCGCATGATCGAAGAACATTTTTTGACGGATGAAGAGCTGGCCATCTTTAGAAGGGGCCGCAATGCAAAGTCCGGCACCGTTCCGAAAAATACGGATGTCCAAACGTATCGCAACAGTTCAGGATTTGAAGCAATTCTGGGTTCTCTTTACTTAACGAAACAATATGAACGCATCGATAAGATTATTGATTACGCCATACAAATTGTGGAGGAAACGAAAGGAGTCGCGAAATGAGCGGGAATGGAGAGATTATTGCTGGAAAGAACCCGGTATTGGAAGCACTTCGTTCAGGCCGCGAAATGAACAAAATTTGGATCAGTGAAGGCGTGAAAAAATCGGGAATCAAAGAAGTGCTCGATTTGGCCCGTGAGCGCGGAGTATTTGTACAATTTGTTCCAAAGAAAAAAATCGATCAACTGTCAAACGCCAATCATCAGGGAATCGTCGCTTCCGTTGCTGCATACAAGTATGCGGAACTTGATGATTTATTTCAAGTGGCGAAAGAAAGAAATGAAGATCCATTTTTCATCATTTTAGATGAGTTGGAAGATCCCCATAATCTCGGTTCGATTATGAGAACTGCCGATGCGATCGGGGTTCATGGTATAATAATACCAAAAAGGCGTTCTGTAGGTCTTACAGCAACGGTGGCGAAAGCTTCAACCGGAGCAATTGAACATGTGCCCGTTTGCAGAGTGAACAACTTGGCGCAAACGGTGGATGAATTAAAAGAAAGAGGACTTTGGATTGCAGGGACAGACGCAAAGGGCAGCATCGATTACCGGAACATGGATGCTGCCTTGCCCCTGGCTATCATCATTGGAAGTGAAGGGAAAGGAATGAGCCGGCTTTTGAAGGAAAAATGCGATTTCCTCTATTCGTTGCCAATGGTCGGCCATGTCAATTCATTGAATGCTTCTGTCGCTGCGGCATTGTTGATGTATGAAGTGTACCGAAAACGGCAAGAAGTGAATGGTTAGTTATGGAAAACATTTTGATCGTTGATGGATACAATATGATCGGCGCTTGGAAAACGTTGCGCGCTTTAAAAGACACCAATTTGGAGGAAGCGAGGAACCGTTTGATCGAGCTTTTGGCCGAATTTCAAGCGGTGATGGGCTGGCGCGTCATTGTCGTCTTTGATGCTTATCACGTTTCGGGAGCCGAAAAGTCATATGTTCAAAATTCGGTGGAAGTCATATTTACGAAAAAGAATGAGACCGCCGATGAACGGATTGAAAAGTTATCCAATGAACTCAAGGGAAGAAAAGTCCAAATCTATGTGGCTACTTCCGACATGACGGAACAAAACGTCATTTTCGGAAATGGCGCGCTGAGAAAATCGGCCCGCGAATTGGAAATCGAGATGGAGATCATCCAATCAAATATATCAAAAAAAGTGGAAACATCGCAGAAAGAAAAACCGAAATCTAGAATCCCCTTATCGAAAGAAGTAGAGTTAGCCTTTGAGAAATGGAGAAGAGGTTTAAAATAACTCATTGACCTGTATTTTCCAACTCATTTATACTGTTCCTAATACGATTTATACGTCTGGGGTGAGGCCGTTGCTAAAAACAGAGCAATCGCAAACAGCACAATCCTTTGAAGAGATGACGGATGAACAACTTGTTGAACTGGTGCACCAAGGGAATACAGAGGCGTTGGATTTTTTGATTAATAAATATCGGGTGTTCGTAAAAGCGAAGGCGCGTTCTTATTTTTTGATTGGAGCGGATAAGGAAGACATCGTCCAAGAGGGGATGATTGGTTTATATAAAGCTGTCAGGGATTTTAAAGAGGATAAGCTGACATCCTTTAAAGCCTTTGCGGAATTATGTATTACGCGCCAAATTATTACAGCGATAAAAACGGCAACGCGTCAGAAACATATTCCGCTCAATTCTTATGTTTCGCTCGACAAACCCATTTATGATGAGGAGTCGGATCGGACGCTATTGGATGTCATCACAGGTGCGGAGTCGGAAAATCCGGAGCATCTGATGATCAACCGTGAAGAATATTCCCATTTGGAAGAAAAAATCAGCGAAATATTAAGCGAACTTGAACAACAAGTCCTTTCATTATATTTGGATGGACAATCCTACAATGAAATCTCCGAAGAATTAAACCGGCATGTCAAGTCGATTGATAATGCCTTGCAAAGGGTGAAACGGAAATTGGAGCGCCATTTGGAAAATGGGGAAATTATTTGAAACTCTGTTCGCAATTATTGACAGCGAGTTTTTTTGGTGTTAGTCTTTAAAAGATAAAATGCCAGAATAGAGGTTATTCCTGTGGCAAAGAAAATCGTTTTATGCTGTGAAGAGTGTGGTTCGCGGAATTACACTTACCCTGAAAAAGAGAACGCAACTAGAATAGTGCTCAAAAAGTATTGTCCACGCTGCAATCGACACACGTTACACAAACAAACGCGCTAGTTGATATAGAGAATATAGATAAGTTATTCGGAGGTTACGCGAGAATGGGCAAAATCAAGAAATTTCTGCAAGAAGTCATGTCAGAAATGCGTAAGACAAGCTGGCCAAAGAGCAAGGAGCTTACAAAATATACAATCGTTGTAGTAACGACAGTCATTTTTGTAGCCCTCTATTTTGTGCTGGTGGATTTGGGGATTTCTGAATTGTTCCGCTGGTATTTAAATATATAATGAATCTTTAGCAAGCGATAGCTTAGAAAATAGCCCGTTCCTTATCCTACGGGTTTTTTTCATTTATTTTGTAAATTATAATATTAAACACGGAAAAGCCGTCAGCGGGTATGCGCATTTGTAAAGGAGGGAAGGACGAGGAGTCCGACAGGCATTATGGAAAAACAATGGTATGTAGTTCATACTTATTCTGGTTATGAAAATCGAGTGAAAGCAAATCTCGAAAAGCGTGTAGAAACAATGGGAATGCAGGATCTTATTTTCCGGGTCATTATCCCTGAACACGAAGAAACGGATTTGAAAGACGGAAAAAAACGAACAGTGATGCGTAAAGTATTCCCTGGTTATGTATTGGTTGAGATGATTTTGACGGATGAATCCTGGTATGTTGTCCGCAATACCCCAGGAGTGACAGGATTCATCGGGTCTTCAGGCGGCGGCGCGAAACCGACACCACTACTCCCGGAAGAAGCGGATCGTTTGCTCCGTTCCATGGGCTTGCACAAAAAAGCGATTGGCGAGTTGGATATTTCGGTCGGCGATTTGGTGGAAGTGTTGGACGGTCCATTCAAGAACTTCAAAGGAAACGTGGAAGAAATCGATGTGGACAAAGGAAAAGTAAAAGTTTCTGTGGACATGTTTGGACGGGAAACAAAAATGGAATTGGATTTTGAACAAGTTCAGAAGGTATAACGGCGCAAAGCGTTCATCCTGACCGGTTTCATGCCGGAAACAGGCTGGAATATCAAATAATTTATCCCTTCGTAACATTTTTGCTTGCTTCATAATAAGAAAAATGGTATCATTTCAAAGGTCAGACTAGTTTTTCAGTCTGAGAAATGAGTTAAAGATATTTTATCGGCATGGCTGATAAATGGATATTTGAGTGGGAGGGGCAACCCAATATACCACATCACGGACTTTAAGGAGGTGTGTCTCGTGGCTAAAAAAGTAATTAAAATCGTTAAACTTCAAATCCCTGCTGGTAAAGCGAATCCGGCTCCACCGGTTGGTCCTGCGTTAGGTCAAGCTGGTGTAAACATCATGGGATTCTGTAAAGAATTTAACGCTCGTACTGCTGATCAAGCAGGTTTGATTATACCTGTTGAAATTACAGTATTCGAAGACCGTTCATTCACTTTCATTACGAAAACTCCACCTGCAGCTGTATTACTTAAAAAAGCAGCAGGCATCGAATCAGGTTCTGGTGAGCCAAATCGTAAAAAAGTTGCAACGGTTAAACGCGATAAAGTTCGCGAAATCGCAGAACTTAAAATGCCTGACTTAAATGCTGCGTCTGTTGAAGCGGCTATGAGAATGGTAGAAGGTACAGCACGAAGCATGGGTATTGAAATCGTTGACTAATCCCTTTTAAATCGTGTTGTGTTTCTGAGGTTGCGCAAGTTCTGTAGAACCCGCAACCTTTATTCGTGGGAGGTAAATTCCGCTAAAACCACAAAGGAGGAAAAAACAATGGCAAAACGTAGCAAAAGAATGCAAGAACTTTTAAAATTAGTTGATCGCACAAAATTGTATCCTGTTGAAGAAGCAATTGCATTAGCTCAAAAAACTAGCAATGTAAAATTCGATGCGACAGTAGAAGTGGCATTCCGCTTAAATATCGACACTCGTAAAAACGATCAACAAATCCGTGGAGCAGTTGTGCTTCCAAACGGAACTGGTAAAACTCAACGCGTGTTAGTGTTTGCGAAAGGCGAAAAAGCGAAAGAAGCCGAAGCTGCAGGAGCAGACTATGTAGGCGATTCAGATTATATCAACAAAATCCAACAAGGTTGGTTCGATTTCGATGTAATCGTAGCTACACCTGATATGATGGGTGAAGTTGGTAAACTTGGTCGTGTATTAGGTCCAAAAGGATTAATGCCAAACCCTAAAACAGGAACAGTAACTTTCGATGTAGCAAAAGCAATCGCAGATATCAAAGCTGGTAAAGTGGAATACCGCGCTGACAAAGCTGGTATCGTTCACGCTCCTATCGGTAAAGTTTCCTTTGATACACAAAAATTGGTTGAAAACTTCTTGGCTGTATTTGATGCAATCCAAAAAGCAAAACCTGCTGCAGCCAAAGGTACTTACATGAAGTCAGTAAACATCACTACTACAATGGGGCCATCCATTAAAGTTGATGCTTCAAGCGTAGTAGTTAACTAATAAATAAAAAAGGATAAAACTATTGACAATTATCCTATCCATGATTATTATGGATGATGTTCTGAATTAAATATAGCGACTCATTTGTACCGTAGACAGTAGGGGTGCATTCGCACTTAAACTTTCCCTACCGAGGTCATAAATCGATTCTTTTGATGATGACGTTTTATGCCTTCGTGTGTCTACACGGAGGCTTTTGTTTTATCGGTATGAATGACCCAATCCACAGGAGGTGTCAAAATGTCTAAAGCAATTGAAGCCAAAAAAGCGCAAGTACAAGAAATCGCGGATAAATTCAAAAACGCTGCTTCAGTAGTGATTGTTGACTACCGCGGTTTGAACGTAGCTCAAGTGACAGAATTGCGTAAACAACTTCGCGAAGCAGGCGTAGATTTCAAAGTGTACAAAAACACTTTAACACGCCGCGCTGTTGAAGAAGTTGGATTAGAAGGACTTAACGATTACTTAACAGGTCCAAATGCGATCGCTTTCTCAAGCGAGGATGTTGTAGCGCCAGCAAAAATTCTTAACAACTTCGCAAAAACTAACGAAGCGCTTGAAATCAAAGCTGGTGTGATCGAAGGTAACATCGCTTCTGTTGAAGAAGTGAAAGCTCTTGCCGACCTTCCATCCCGCGAAGGCTTGCTTTCTATGTTGCTTTCTGTATTGCAAGCTCCAATCCGCAACTTCGCTCTTGCTGCAAAAGCGGTTGCAGAACAAAAAGAAGAACAAGGCGCGTAATGATCGCTTAACCCATTATTTCGAAATCAGGCAAATTGCCTAACAAAATTACCAATATAGGAGGAATAAAGAATGACTAAAGAACAAATTATTGAAGCTATTAAAGAAATGACAGTTCTTGAATTAAATGATTTAGTAAAAGCAATCGAAGAAGAATTCGGTGTAACAGCTGCTGCTCCAGTAGCAGTGGTAGGTGGCGCTGCTGCAGGTGCTGCTGCTGAAGAAAAAACTGAATTTGATGTGGTACTTGCTAACGCTGGCGACCAAAAAATCAAAGTTATCAAAGTTGTACGTGAAATCACTGGCCTTGGCTTAAAAGAAGCTAAAGACTTAGTTGACAACGCTCCAAAACCACTTAAAGAAGGCGTATCTAAAGAAGAAGCAGAAGAAATCAAAGCTAAACTTGAAGAAGTTGGCGCTTCTATCGAACTTAAGTAATAATCGCTTAAGGATTGTTTATACTAAAAATAAAAAAGCTCGTCGTATTTGGCGAGCTTTTCTTCATTTCTTTAGGGGGGCCGCCGAAATGACTGAACATTATTATTCCAAAAAGCCTCAAGTACAGAGTAATCCGCAGCAATGGCGTTATTCGCTTTTGGGACATTCTTTTTTATTTGAAACGGATTCTGGAGTATTCAGCAAAGGCGAAGTAGATTTTGGGTCCCGTTTGTTGATTGAAACATTTGAGATGCCGGACATGGATGGGGCCGTATTGGATGTGGGTTGCGGCTACGGTCCAATCGGGTTGGCGATCGCAAAACAATACCCTGACCGCACAGTGTTCATGATGGACATAAATGAAAGAGCAGTGGAATTGGCGAAAAAGAATGCGGAAATGAACGGAATTCAAAATGTACGTATCTATGAAAGCGATGGAGTTTATATTGATAAAGGGGTCAAAGTTGCAGCCGTTTTAACAAATCCGCCGATTCGTGCGGGCAAAGAAACGGTCTTCAAAATTTATGATGGAGCGTTCCACCATTTGAGCGACGGCGGAGAGCTTTGGGTGGTCATCCAGAAAAAACAAGGCGCACCATCAACGCAGAAGTATTTGGAAGAAAAGTTTCGTTCAGTGGAAGTAGTCGAGAAGAAAAAAGGCTATTGGATTATCAAAGCTGAAAAGTAAATGGAATGACCATAAAATATTGACTTGACAAATTGGCTATGATAACATAATAAAATGCAAAAATATTATTTTTTGGGAGTATGTCCTTTTGTATGCAATGATTTCTAAGTGGGTATACTTGCCGTGGATAAATTAAGTTTAATCGAAAATGAGGTTTTAGAAAAGTCTCGTTTTCTTTTTGTCTTTGGAAAATCATACACCATTTATTTGATTTTGCAAAGACCTATTATCGCTTTATTGAGGGGTGAATAAGTTGACAGGTCAACTAGTTCAGTACGGACGACACCGCCAGCGTAGAAGCTTTGCGCGCATTAAAGAGGTGTTGGAGCTTCCAAATTTGATTGAGATTCAGACATCCTCTTATGACTGGTTCCTTAAAGAAGGATTGCTTGAATTGTTTAAAGAAATTTCTCCAATCGAGGATTTCACAGGTAATCTTTCTCTTGAATTCATCGATTTTTCATTGGGCGAACCAAAATATGATGTCGATGAATGCAAGGAACGTGATGTAACTTATGCTGCTCCATTGCGCGTGAAGGTACGTCTTCATAACAAAGAAACTGATGAAGTAAAAGAACAAGATGTTTTTATGGGTGACTTCCCATTAATGACAGAAACAGGAACATTTATTATCAATGGCGCCGAACGTGTTATCGTATCACAATTGGTACGTTCACCAAGCGTATATTACCATGATAAAACGGACAAAAACGGCAAAAAAGGATTCGGTGCAACAGTCATTCCAAACCGTGGTGCATGGTTGGAATTTGAAACGGACGCAAAAGATATTGTCTATGTCCGCATCGACCGCACTCGTAAATTGCCTGCTACCGTTTTATTAAGAGCGTTAGGATTCGGTTCCGATCAAGAAATCATTGATATTCTCGGTGATAATGAATATTTGCGTAATACGCTTGAAAAAGACAATACAGACAGCACGGAAAAGGCGTTGATCGAAATTTACGAACGCCTTCGTCCAGGCGAACCACCGACTGTTGACAGCGCAAAAAGCTTGCTGTATTCCCGTTTCTTTGATGCGAAACGATATGATTTGGCAGCCGTTGGTCGCTATAAAATGAACAAAAAACTTCATATTAAAAACCGTTTGTTCAATCAAAAAATTGCAGAAACATTGGTCGATCCTGAAACAGGAGAAATCATCGTTGAAAAAGATACAATTATCGACCGACGCACATTGGATAAAATTCTTCCTTACCTGGAAAAAGGTGTCGGATTCCGTACTTTATCCCAAGCAGGTGGTGTATTGGATGGAGACGTTACAGTCCAATCCATTAAGATATATGCTCCTAATGATGAAGACGGTAAAGTCATCAATGTAATTTCCAACGCGAACGTTGAAGAAGAAGTGAAACATTTGACGCCGGCCGATATCATTGCCGCACTATCCTACTTCTTCAACTTGCTGTACGGTGTAGGAAATGTTGACGATATCGACCATTTAGGTAACCGCCGTTTACGCTCTGTTGGTGAGCTGTTGCAAAACCAATTCCGTATTGGATTATCCCGTATGGAACGGGTTGTACGTGAACGCATGTCTATCAACGACACAGCTTCCATCGTACCGCAACAGTTGATCAATATCCGTCCTGTCATTGCCGCGATTAAAGAGTTCTTCGGGAGCTCTCAATTATCGCAATTCATGGATCAAACAAACCCATTGGCAGAATTGACGCATAAACGCCGTCTTTCCGCTTTGGGACCAGGCGGTTTGACAAGAGAACGTGCCGGTATGGAAGTGCGTGACGTTCACTATTCCCACTATGGCCGCATGTGTCCAATTGAAACGCCAGAGGGTCCGAACATCGGATTGATCAACTCGCTATCAACTTATGCGAAAGTGAATAAATTTGGTTTTATCGAAACTCCATACCGCAGAGTCGACCCTGAAACTGGGCGAGTAACAGATCAGATTGATTACTTGACAGCCGATGAGGAAGACAACTATATCGTGGCTCAAGCAAACTCACCATTAAATCCAGACGGTACATTTGCCAAAGAAGAAGTTTTAGGTCGTTTCCGTGGGGACAATACAGTTTTCAAAAGAGAATTGGTTGACTACATGGACGTATCACCTAAACAAGTCGTATCTGCTGCGACAGCATGTATCCCGTTCCTGGAAAACGACGACTCCAACCGTGCGTTGATGGGTGCAAACATGCAGCGTCAAGCAGTGCCTTTAATTCAGCCTGAGGCCCCTTATGTGGGAACAGGAATGGAATATGTAGCTGCCCGTGACTCTGGAGCTGCGGTAGTCAACAAATATGACGGTATCGTGGAACATGTTGAATCCCGTGAAATCCGTGTTCGCCGCATTGAAATCAAAGACGGCAAAGAAGTAAAAGGCGAATTGGATGTTTATAAACTTCAAAAATTCCAACGTTCCAACCACGGTACATGCATCAACCAACGTCCAATCGTGAAAGTTGGAGATCGCGTAAAACCAAAAGATATTTTGGCTGACGGACCTTCCATGGATAAAGGTGAACTCGCTTTAGGCCGCAACGTCCTTGTTGCTTTCATGACTTGGGAAGGTTTCAACTACGAAGACGCGATTATTATGAACGAACGTCTTGTGAAAGACGATGTCTATACTTCCATTCATATTGAAGAATATGAATCTGAAGCCCGCGATACAAAATTGGGACCTGAAGAAATTACACGCGATATTCCAAACGTGGGTGAAGATGCGCTCCGCAATCTTGATGATCGCGGTATTGTCCGCATTGGTGCGGAAGTCCGCGATGGCGATATCCTGGTTGGTAAAGTGACGCCAAAAGGAGTTACTGAACTTACTGCCGAAGAACGTTTGTTACATGCAATTTTCGGTGAAAAAGCCCGTGAAGTCCGTGATACATCATTGCGTGTACCGCACGGTGCTGGAGGAATCGTTCTTGATGTAAAAGTATTCAACCGCGAAGACGGAGATGAATTGCCACCAGGCGTTAACCAACTCGTGCGTGTTTACATTGTGCAAAAACGGAAAATCCGCGTCGGGGATAAAATGGCCGGACGCCACGGTAACAAAGGGGTTATTTCCCGCATTTTACCTGAAGAAGATATGCCGTTCTTGCCGGACGGAACTGCGGTTGACATCATGTTGAACCCATTGGGCGTGCCATCTCGTATGAACATCGGACAAGTGTTGGAACTTCACTTAGGTATGGCTGCCCGCAGATTGGGCGAATACATGGCAACGCCTGTATTTGACGGAGCAAACGAAGAAGACGTTTGGAGCACAATGGAAGAAGCGGGATTGGCTCGGGATGGTAAGACAATCCTTTATGATGGACGTACCGGCGAACCATTCGATAACCGGGTATCTGTCGGTATCATGTACATGATTAAATTGGCTCACATGGTTGATGATAAACTTCATGCCCGTTCAACAGGTCCATACTCTCTTGTAACGCAACAACCACTTGGCGGTAAAGCGCAATTCGGTGGGCAACGTTTTGGTGAGATGGAAGTTTGGGCGCTTGAAGCATACGGTGCAGCCTATACACTACAAGAATTGCTAACAATCAAATCTGATGACGTGGTAGGTCGCGTAAAAACATATGAAGCGATTGTAAAAGGAGAAAGCGTTCCGGAACCGGGCGTGCCTGAAAGCTTCAAAGTGTTGATCAAAGAACTTCAATCTCTCGGGTTAGACGTGAAAATGCTCACGGTCGATGAAGAAGAAATTGAATTGAGAGATATGGATGAAGATGATGATCTGCAACCAGCTGATGCTCTCAATATCTTGCCGGCTAAAGAAGAAAAACCTGTTGAAACACAAAAATAATGCATGCGGGCAGGAATTGTCCTGCCCCATTAAAACTTTACGGTTTTGATTAAAATAGGAATGCCAAAAGGACTTATTAAGGGAGGTAGGCTCCTTGGTTGACGTAAATGAATTTGAATTTATGAAAATTGGTTTGGCTTCACCGGATAAAATCCGTTCTTGGTCCTATGGAGAAGTAAAAAAACCTGAAACAATTAACTATCGTACATTAAAACCTGAAAAAGACGGTCTTTTCTGCGAACGCATCTTTGGTCCGACAAAAGACTGGGAATGCCACTGTGGAAAATATAAACGCGTTCGTTATAAAGGTGTCGTTTGTGACCGATGCGGTGTAGAAGTAACACGTGCGAAAGTTCGCCGTGAACGCATGGGACACATTGAACTTGCTGCGCCGGTTTCCCACATCTGGTATTTCAAAGGAATTCCAAGCCGTATGGGCCTCATTCTTGACATGTCGCCTAGAGCTTTGGAAGAAGTTATTTATTTTGCATCTTATGTAGTGATCGATCCAGGTGCCACAACACTTGAAAAGAAACAGTTATTGTCTGAAAAAGAATACCGTGCATATCGTGAAAAATTCGGCAACAGCTTTGAAGCCGGAATGGGAGCGGAAGCAATTAAAAAGCTCCTGGAACAAATTGATTTGGAAGAAGAAGCAAATAAATTAAAAGAAGAATTGAAAACCGCTCAAGGCCAACGCCGTACTCGTGCCATCAAACGCCTTGAAGTCATCGAATCTTTCCGCAGTTCCGGAAACAGACCGGAATGGATGGTGTTGGAAGTTCTTCCGGTTATTCCGCCTGAACTTCGGCCAATGGTGCAACTCGATGGTGGACGATTCGCTACATCCGACTTGAACGATTTATATCGCCGTGTGATTAACCGTAACAATCGTCTAAAACGACTACTTGATTTAGGTGCTCCAAGCATCATCGTCCAAAACGAAAAACGTATGTTGCAAGAAGCGGTGGATGCATTGATTGACAACGGACGCAGAGGCCGTCCTGTAACAGGTCCTGGTAACAGACCATTAAAATCTTTATCCCACATGTTAAAAGGGAAACAAGGCCGTTTCCGCCAAAACTTGCTTGGTAAGCGTGTTGACTACTCAGGACGTTCCGTTATTGTCGTAGGTCCAAACTTGAAAATGTATCAATGCGGTCTGCCAAAAGAAATGGCGATCGAATTGTTCAAACCATTTGTTATGAAAGAGCTTGTTGAAAGAGGATTGGCTCACAATATAAAAAGCGCAAAACGCAAAATTGAGCGCATGCACAATGAAGTATGGGATGTATTGGAAGATGTAATCAAAGAACATCCGGTACTTTTAAACCGTGCCCCAACCCTTCACAGATTGGGAATCCAAGCGTTCGAACCAACGTTGGTTGAAGGCCGTGCGATCCGCTTGCATCCACTTGTATGTACAGCTTATAACGCAGACTTCGACGGTGACCAAATGGCCGTACACGTGCCATTATCAGCGGAAGCTCAAGCGGAAGCGCGTCTCTTAATGCTTGCGGCACAAAACATCCTGAATCCAAAAGACGGTAAGCCAGTTGTAACACCATCCCAAGACATGGTATTAGGAAACTACTATCTAACACTTGAACGTAAAGGCGCCCGTGGAGAAGGTTCCGTATTCTCCAGCCCGGATGAAGTGTTGATTGCTTACCAAAACGGAAATGTGCACCTGCACAGCCGGATTGCCGTTAAAGCAGGCTCTCTAAACAACAAAACGTTCACGGAAGAACAAAATAAAAAATTCTTAATCACGACTGTTGGTAAAATCATTTTCAATGAAATTTTGCCAGAATCATTCCCATACATTAACGAACCAACATCTTACAACTTGGAAGTGGCAACACCAGACAAATATTTCGTCGACTTGAAAATTGACGATGAAATGTTGAAAGAACTGGAAGCTTCCGAAGAATACAACCAACTTTCCGAAAAAGAAAAAATCGAATATCAACGGAAAGCGGTATTGAAAAAATATATCGAAGATCAAGAACTCATTACACCTTTCCGTAAAAAATTCTTGGGAAGCATTATCGCGGAAGTGTTCAAACGTTTCCATATCACGGAAACATCCAAAATGCTTGACCGCTTGAAAGACTTAGGATTTAAATATTCAACACGTGCTGGTATTACGGTAAGTATCGCTGATATCCTCGTATTGCCAGAAAAGAAAGAAATCTTGGATAAAGCTCAGAAAAAAGTGGATAAAGTTATGCAACAATTCCGCCGTGGTTTAATCACGGAAGAAGAACGATATGACCGAGTGATTTCAAGTTGGTCTGAAGCGAAAGACGAAATTCAATCTAAATTGATGGACTCCTTGCCAAAATTGAACCCAATCTTCATGATGAGTGACTCCGGTGCCCGTGGTAACGCATCGAACTTTACTCAGCTTGCCGGTATGCGTGGTCTGATGGCCAACCCGGCCGGTCGAATTATCGAACTTCCAATCAAATCTTCCTTCCGTGAAGGTTTGAGCGTATTGGAATACTTCATTTCGACGCACGGTGCCCGTAAAGGTCTTGCCGATACAGCGTTAAAAACAGCGGACTCCGGATATTTGACTCGTCGTCTCGTGGACGTAGCCCAAGACGTAATTATCCGCGAAGAAGATTGCGGTACAGACCGTGGATTAACAATTGGCGCATTAATGGATGGAACAGAAGTCATCGAATCATTGGAAGAACGTATTATTGGACGATACGCGAAGAAAACAGTACGTCATCCTGAAACGGGAGAAGTGCTTGTAGAACGTGACAAACTTATCACACAAGATATCGCTAGAAAAATTGTGGAAGCCGGCATTGAAAAAGTGACAATTCGTTCAGCCTTTACATGCAATACAAGACATGGTGTATGTAAAAAATGCTACGGCATTAACTTGGCGACTGGTGAAGAAGTTGAAGTGGGTGAAGCGGTCGGTATTATTGCAGCCCAATCCATTGGTGAACCAGGTACCCAATTAACGATGCGTACATTCCACACTGGTGGGGTTGCCGGTAACGACATCACGCAAGGTCTTCCACGTATCCAAGAAATCTTTGAAGCCCGCAATCCAAAAGGGCAAGCGATTATTTCTGAAATTCGTGGTATCGTCACAGACATTGAAGAAAGTCGCGATGGTTTAAGAGAAATTACCGTTGTCGGCGAAATTGAAACCCGCAAATATCAAGCGCCGTATAATGCACGCTTGAAAGTAGCGGTTGGAGATGAAGTGGAACCTGGCCAAGTGCTTACAGACGGTTCAATCGATCCAAAACAATTGTTGAAAGTAAAAGACGTGGCCACAGTTCAAGAATATCTGTTAAAAGAAGTTCAAAAAGTATACCGTATGCAAGGGGTGGAAATCGGCGACAAACACATCGAAGTAATGGTTCGCCAAATGCTTCGAAAAGTGCGTGTCATCGAAGCGGGAGATACAGAACTGCTTCCTGGAACGCTTCTTGATGTTCATCAATTTACAGACGCGAACAGAGAAGCGATTATGAGTGGAAAAATTCCTGCAACTTGCCGCCCAGTGATTCTCGGTATTACAAAAGCATCTCTTGAAACAGAATCATTCTTGTCAGCTGCATCCTTCCAAGAAACAACTCGCGTGTTAACGGATGCCGCAATCAAGGGCAAACGGGATCCATTGCTCGGACTCAAGGAAAACGTCATCTTGGGTAAACTTGTCCCAGCAGGTACTGGTATGCAAAGATACCGTCAAATAAAAATCAAAGAAGATCCGGTGGATGCACAGGAAGAAATGACATCCGTCGAATGATCGGCAATGAACGGGCTGTCAAATCCCTAATTTGAGTATCCGGTTATCCAGCGGAAGGCCACTGCCGCTTATAGAGAATAGCGGCGGACAGGATCCTTCTGCTGGATTAACTAAATATAAATAATGTTAGAAATTATTTTTATCACCCACATAAAAAATGAATTGACAGATTGAAATGATAATGATAATATACTTAGGGTTGATAGCAACTGTTTCTACTTCGGAGGATATGTAAATGTCTTATGAAAAAGTAAAACAGGCAACTAAAACAATCATAGGAACAAAGCAAGCAGTAAAAGCAATAAAGGCTGGCCGAGCCAAAGAGATTATCGTCGCACAAGATGCAGAAGAACGAGTGACTCAACCCGTTATCGCTCTTGCGGAAGAATACGGAATTCCGGTCGATTATGTGCAATCGAGAAAAGAGCTAGGCAAAGCGTGCGGAATCCAAGTTGGAGCTGCCGTTGTTGCAATTGCTGCGGATTAGTTTTTGTGAAAAACACAAAAGCTTTGTTTTTACCCTAAAAATGAACCACCTGGATGTGTGGAATTAAAAGATGAAATGAAGGGAGGAAAAAACAGATGCCTACAATTAACCAATTAGTGCGCAAACCTCGTAAATCTAAAATTACTAAATCTAAATCACCTGCGTTAAACAAAGGTTACAATAGCTTCAAAAAATCTCTTACTAACGTTAATTCACCACAAAAACGCGGAGTATGTACACGTGTTGGTACAATGACACCGAAAAAACCAAACTCTGCGTTACGTAAATATGCCCGTGTTCGCTTAACAAACCAAATCGAAGTTACAGCTTACATTCCAGGTGAAGGTCATAACCTTCAAGAACACAGCGTTGTATTAATCCGTGGTGGACGTGTAAAAGACTTACCAGGGGTACGTTATCATATCATCCGTGGTGCTCTTGACACTGCAGGTGTAACTGATCGTAAACAATCCCGTTCTCTATACGGTACGAAAAAACCAAAAGAGAAAAAATAATTAAAATAGATACAATCACATTCATCGAAAGGAGGAAAACACATGCCACGTAAAGGTCCTGTTCCAAAACGCGACGTGTTACCAGATCCACTTTACAATTCAAAATTAGTGACACGTTTAATCAATAAAATCATGATCGATGGTAAAAAAGGTACTGCCCAAAGAATTCTTTACGGTGCGTTTGACATCGTTAGAGAACGTACAGGTAAAGATCCACTGGAAGTGTTCGAAGAAGCATTAAATAACGTAATGCCAGTTCTTGAGGTACGTGCTCGCCGTGTTGGTGGTTCCAACTATCAAGTACCGGTTGAAGTTCGCCCAGACCGTCGTATCACTTTAGGTCTTCGCTATCTAGTGAACTATGCGCGTCTTCGCGGTGAAAAAACAATGGAAGAGCGCTTAGCGAATGAAATTTTGGATGCTGCAAACAATACAGGTGCTGCAGTGAAAAAACGCGAAGATATGCACAAAATGGCAGAAGCAAACAAAGCATTTGCACACTATCGTTGGTAATCTGAATTTTGTACTAGCTCTATGCTAGTACAAAATTTAAACATATTATTAAGTCTAAACCCAATATGGAAGGAGACAATTCCCTATGAAACGCGAATTCTCCCTAGAGAATACACGTAATATTGGGATTATGGCTCATATTGATGCTGGTAAAACAACAACAACTGAGCGGATCCTTTATTACACTGGTAAGATTCACAAAATTGGTGAAACTCACGAAGGTGCCTCTCAAATGGACTGGATGGAGCAAGAGCAAGAACGTGGTATTACAATCACTTCTGCTGCGACAACAGCTCAGTGGAAAGGCCATCGCATTAACATTATCGACACACCAGGACACGTAGACTTCACTGTGGAAGTTGAACGTTCTTTGCGTGTACTTGACGGTGCGGTAACAGTACTTGATGCTCAATCCGGCGTTGAGCCACAAACTGAAACAGTATGGCGCCAAGCAACAACATACGGCGTTCCACGTATCGTATTTGTTAACAAAATGGATAAAATCGGTGCCGACTTTTTATATTCAGTAAGTACTCTTCGTGATCGCTTGCAAGCGAATGCACACCCAGTTCAATTACCAATCGGTGCAGAAGATCAATTCTCTGCAATTATCGATTTGGTTGAAATGAAAGCTTATTTCTACACAAACGACCTTGGAACTGATATCCAAGTAGGTGAAATTCCAGAAGAATACCAAGCACAAGCTGAAGAATACCGTGAAAAACTCATTGAAGCTGTTGCTGAACTAGACGAAGAATTAATGGAAAAATACTTCGCTGGTGAAGAAATCACTGTTGAAGAGTTGAAAGCGGCTATTCGTAAAGCGACAATCGCAGTAGAATTCTATCCAGTTCTTTGCGGTAGTGCGTTCAAAAACAAAGGTGTTCAATTAATGCTTGATGCAGTAGTTGATTACTTGCCTTCACCAGTAGATATTCCTTCAATTAAAGGTACTACACCTGATGGTGAAGAAGTAGAACGCCATACTAGCGATGATGAGCCATTCTCAGCATTAGCGTTCAAAGTTATGACTGACCCATATGTTGGTAAATTAACATTCTTCCGTGTGTACTCAGGTATATTGGAATCTGGTTCATACGTTCTAAACTCTACAAAAAATAAACGCGAACGTATCGGACGTCTCCTTCAAATGCACGCAAATCACCGTGAAGAAATTTCAAAAGTATTTGCAGGAGATATCGCAGCTGCAGTTGGTTTAAAAGACACAGTAACTGGTGACACGCTTTGCGACGATAAAAATCCTGTTATCTTGGAATCAATGGAATTCCCAGAGCCAGTTATCTCAGTTGCTATTGAACCAAAATCTAAAGCAGACCAAGATAAAATGAGTACAGCGCTTGGTAAACTTCAAGAGGAAGACCCAACATTCCGTGCGCATACAGACCAAGAAACTGGTCAAACAATCATCTCCGGTATGGGTGAGCTTCACCTTGACATCATCGTTGACCGTCTAAAACGCGAATTCAAAGTGGAAGCAAACGTTGGTGCTCCTCAAGTTTCATATCGTGAAACATTCCGTACGACTGCTCAAGTTGAAGGTAAATTCGTTCGCCAATCTGGTGGTCGCGGTCAATACGGTCACGTTTGGATCGAATTCTCTCCAAACGAAGAAGGAAAAGGTTTCGAATTCGAAAACGCTATCGTCGGTGGGGTAGTTCCTCGCGAATATATTCCAGCTGTTGAAGCAGGATTAAAAGACGCTATGGAAAACGGTGTTCTTGCCGGATACCCTCTTATCGACATCAAAGCAAAATTATTCGATGGTTCATACCACGATGTGGACTCCAGTGAAATGGCGTTCAAAATCGCTGCATCTATGGCATTGAAAAATGCAGCTCAAAAATGTAACCCTGTATTACTTGAGCCAGTAATGAAAGTGGAAGTTGTAGTTCCTGAAGAATATCTTGGTGATATCATGGGTCACGTAACTGCCCGTCGCGGTCGCGTTGAAGGTATGGAAGCCCGCGGTAACGCACAAGTGGTTCGTGCGATGGTGCCACTAGCAGAGATGTTCGGATATGCGACTACACTACGTTCCGCAACTCAAGGACGCGGTGTATTCTCAATGGTATTTGACCATTACGAAGAAGTGCCAAAATCCATTGCAGAAGAAATCATCAAAAAAAATAAAGGTGAATAATAATTGAAATCTCACCTTTTATCAAGTATAAATAATTTGTAAGCTATGATTGTATGACAAGGAAACAATTTCTTGTCAGCAGTTGTAAAATATAAAAAAATACTAGTAATAGGAGGCTTTCTCTAATGGCTAAAGAAAAATTCGATCGTTCAAAACCACACGTTAACATTGGTACAATCGGTCACGTTGACCACGGTAAAACTACTTTAACTGCTGCTATCGCAACAGTTCTTGCGAAAAAAATTGGTGGTGAAGCTAAATCTTACGACCAAATCGACAACGCACCAGAAGAAAAAGAACGTGGTATCACAATCAACACTTCTCACGTTGAATATGAAACAGACAAACGCCACTATGCACACGTAGACTGCCCAGGACACGCTGACTACGTTAAAAACATGATCACTGGTGCGGCTCAAATGGACGGCGGTATCCTAGTAGTATCTGCTGCTGACGGTCCAATGCCACAAACTCGTGAACACATCCTTCTTTCTCGCCAAGTAGGTGTGCCATACTTAGTAGTATTCTTAAACAAATGTGATATGGTAGACGATCCAGAATTATTAGAATTAGTAGAAATGGAAGTTCGCGACTTACTTTCAGAATATGATTTCCCAGGTGATGAAGTACCTGTAATCAAAGGTTCTGCTCTTAAAGCTCTTGAAGGAGATCCTGAATGGGAAGCAAAAATCATCGAATTAATGGATGCAGTTGACGAATACATTCCAACTCCACAACGTGAAGTTGATAAACCATTCATGATGCCAGTAGAAGACGTATTCTCTATCACTGGTCGTGGTACAGTTGCAACTGGTCGTGTAGAACGCGGTCAACTTAAAGTTGGTGACGAAGTAGAAATCATCGGTCTTGCTGACGAACCAACAAAAACAACTGTAACTGGTATCGAAATGTTCCGTAAATTACTTGACTATGCAGAAGCTGGTGACAACATCGGTGCACTTCTTCGCGGTATCTCTCGTGACGAAGTACAACGTGGTCAAGTATTAGCGAAACCAGGTTCAATCACACCACACACTGCTTTCAAAGCACAAGTGTACGTATTATCAAAAGAAGAAGGTGGACGTCATACTCCATTCTTCTCTAACTACCGTCCACAATTCTACTTCCGTACAACAGACGTTACTGGCGTAATCACATTACCAGAAGGCGTAGAAATGGTTATGCCTGGCGACAACGTTGAAATGACTGTAGAATTGATCTCTCCTATCGCGATTGAAGAAGGTACTAAATTCTCTATCCGCGAAGGTGGACGTACAGTAGGTGCAGGTTCTGTATCTGAAATCATTAAATAATTGAAGTGAAATAGCTTACAATTTCAACCATCTTGTAGATTTTCTACAAGATGGTTATTTTTTTGCGATTCTATAGATAAAGTGAATATTGCTTATTCAAAATATGTATTTCATTTATGCAATGTTTTACTATTATAATTAAATTAAGAAGATTAAGAAATCTTCAAAAAATAGATTGTCAAAAACTCGAGGGGGATGCGGTGAATGGCAAATTACGTACAAGTAGGAAACTTACAAGTTGAAAAAATTTTATATGATTTTGTAAATGAGGTTCTGCCTGAAGCGGAAGTTGACAAAGATGAATTCTGGGCAGGATTCGACCAAATCATTCATGACTTGGCTCCAGAAAACAAGGCGCTTCTTGAAAAACGGAGAGAATTGGAAGAAGCAATTCATAATTGGCATAAAGAAAATCGGGGAAACTTTGATTTTGACAAATATAAAAAGTTTTTGGAAGAAATCGGCTACATTGAGCCAAAAGTGGAAGACTTTGAAGTGACAACGGAAAATGTTGATGATGAAGTGGCTGTTCAAGCGGGTCCTCAATTAGTAGTGCCGGTGAGCAACGGACGTTACGCACTAAACGCAGCGAATGCCCGTTGGGGAAGCCTTTACGATGCATTATATGGAACAGATGCCATCAGTGAAGAAGATGGAGCGGAAAAAGGAAGCAGCTACAACCCGGTACGCGGCCAAAAAGTAATCGAATATTCGAAGAAATTTTTGGATCAAGCGGTTCCATTAAAAGACGCTTCCCATGCGGATGCCGTAAAATATGCGATTGAAAATGGCAAACTTGTTGTGACTCTTTCAAACGGCAACCAAACAGGCCTTGCGGATGAGTCAAAAGCGGCGGGGTATACTGGTTCTCCGGAAGAGCCGACTGCGGTTCTGTTAAAAAACAATGACTTGCATATCGAAATTCAAATCGATCGCAATCATCCTGTTGGTAAAGACGATCCTGCAGGCATCAAAGATATCGTTTTGGAAGCAGCTATTACAACAATTATGGACTGCGAAGACTCTGTTGCAGCCGTTGATGCGGAAGACAAAGTGCTAGTATACAGCAACTGGTTGGGATTAGTTCGTGGCGATTTAACCGCAACTTTTGAAAAAGGTTCAAAAACGTTGACTCGTACACTAAATCCTGACCGTGCCTATAAAGATTTGAATGGAAATGAATTTACCCTACCAGGCCGTTCGTTAATGTTTGTCCGCAATGTAGGTCACTTAATGACGACGAATGCCATCTTGGATAAAAACGGGGAAGAAATCCCTGAAGGAATTATGGATGGCGTGATTACAAGCCTAATTGCGAAACTTGATATTATCGGCAAGTCAAAATACAAAAACTCCAAAAAAGGGTCCATTTACATCGTAAAACCGAAAATGCACGGTTCAAAAGAAGTGGCATTCACAAACAAATTATTTGGCCGCATTGAAGATTTGCTGGGTCTTGAACGCTACACATTGAAAGTGGGTGTCATGGATGAAGAGCGCCGTACATCATTGAACTTGAAAAACTGCATCAATGAAGTGAAAGAACGCATCATCTTCATCAATACTGGATTCTTGGACAGAACAGGCGATGAAATCCATACATCAATGGAAGCCGGCCCAATGATCCGCAAAAACGAAATGAAATCATCCGTTTGGTTGAATGCTTACGAAAAATCCAATGTATTTGTCGGATTACAATGCGGTTTGCAAGGCCATGCCCAAATCGGTAAAGGAATGTGGGCTATGCCTGACTTGATGGCGGCAATGCTTGAACAAAAAATCGCCCATCCAAAAGCGGGTGCCAACACGGCTTGGGTGCCATCGCCAACAGCTGCCACATTACACTCAATCCACTATCACCTAGTAAACGTAAAAGAAGTACAAAAAGGCATTACAGATTTCGAAGATTTACAAGATGACATTTTACAAATTCCTGTAGAGAAAAATCCAAACTGGAGCCCAGAAGAAATTCAAGAAGAGTTGGACAATAACTGCCAAGGAATTTTAGGATATGTAATCCGTTGGGTTGAGCAAGGCGTTGGATGTTCCAAAGTGCCTGACATCAACAACATCGGCTTAATGGAAGACCGGGCAACACTCCGCATTTCCAGCCAACATATCGCCAACTGGCTGCACCATGGCATTGTGACAAAAGAACAAGTGTATGAAACACTAAAACGCATGGCCGTAGTCGTTGATAAACAAAATGAAGGAGATCCAAACTACCGTCCAATGGCTCCAAACTTTGAAGATTCTGTTGGTTTCCAAGCAGCTTGCGACCTTGTCTTCAAAGGATATGAACAGCCAAACGGTTACACTGAACCAATCCTTCATAAACGCCGTCTTGAAGCAAAACAAAAATATGGCGTAGTAAGTGCCAATTAAAAAATAAGAGACATGTCTTCCTTTGAAGGCATGTCTTTTTTTTTTATTTCGTGATAAACGCCTGCGCCAAATCGATAAATTCCCGTACGGCGAAGGATAAATATTTATTTTTCCTCCAAGTCAACCCCAACTCCAGAAAGAGATTTTCCTGTTTAAAGGGGATGGAAACGATTTTATCGTTTTGAAGTTTCTCACATATTGTTTTCGGAAGCAATGCAATGCCCACTTTGGCTGCCACCATTTCAACAATTAAATCTTTTTGGGATGATTCGCAGGCAATGGTTGGGTAGAAACCATGTTTTGAGCATTCTTCGATAATCCGATCGTACAAAGTGAAGTCTTTTCGGTAGATGATAAAAGCCTCCCTTTCCAACATGGACATATCCACAGTAGGGAGTTCAGCAAGCGGATGATCTTTATGAACAATTAACATGAGGGGATCTTTTAGTATACTGATGGTCTGCAATTGATCGTTAGGCACACATAAATTGCAAATCAACCCTATATCCAATTCCCCTTCTTCAACCCCTTGCCGGATTTTTTTCGTGCCCACTTCGGTCAATTTTATTTCAATATAAGGATGCTTTTCTTTGTACAAACTGATCAGTTTTGAAAAAAACTCCACCCCCACAATGGGAGGAATGCCGATACGTATTTCCCCTTTTTTCAATTCCATTAAATCCGTCAATTCAGAGCGCAAATTTTTGAAAGCGGCTAGCACATGCTGGGCATTTGCCAAAACAGCCTTTCCTGCATCCGTCAACTCCAGCTGTTTGGATGAACGGTAAAACAGAGGAACACCCAGCTCAGCTTCCAAATTTTGAATCGCCTTGCTGATGGAAGGCTGGGAAACATGCAGGGTGGAAGCGGCTTTCGTAAAACTTAAATGTTTTGCAACTTCAGTGAAATATTCGATTTGGCGGATGTCCACAAGCAACATCTCCTTTAAACGCACGATTGTCCTTTGTTCCATTATACTGATTAAAAGAGAATTTTCTAATGAAAAAGAATTTAAATGTGGATTTTCATACACAAATGGCAAAATAAATTACAATAAAAGTAGAACATTTGATGGAGAGGTTGAAAAAATGAAAATCTTTCTGATAGAAGATGACCCGTCAATCTTCAATTTAATCAAAGAACGTTTCAGCCAATGGTCGATGGAAGTCGTAGGTCCAAAAGATTTTAAAAAGGTGATGGATGATTTTTTGAAAGAACAGCCGCATCTTGTTATCATCGATATTCAACTCCCTGCTTTTGATGGCTTTCATTGGTGCCGTGAAATTCGTGCCATTTCCCAAGTGCCGATTTTGTTTTTATCGTCGAGGGATCATCCAATGGATATGGTGATGGCGATGCAAATGGGAGCGGATGATTTTGTGCAAAAACCTTTCCATATGGAAGTGTTGCTTGCAAAGGTACAAGCCATTTTAAGAAGAACCTATGATTATGGGGACAAAACGCAACATGTCGCAAGATGGAATGGAGCTGTGATCGATTATGACAAAGGAACGGTTCAATACGGGGAAAAAACGGTGGAACTGACGAAAAATGAATTATTTATATTGAAAACATTATTGGCTTCCGTTGACAAAATTGTTTCCAGGGATGAACTGATGCGCAAACTTTGGGATGACGAGCGATTTGTGAATGACAATACTTTGACGGTCAATGTCAATCGTCTGCGGCAACGTTTGGAGGAGATTGGCTTAAAAGATGCGATTGTCACGAAAAAAGGACTTGGTTATATGGCGGTGACAAAATGATTGGACTATTTTTGAAAGAAAGAAGAGCGTGGATTTTATTTTTCCTGTTTTTGCAAATATGGCTGAATGGATTGTTTTTCATCGATAGCGGTTTGTCCAAGGTATCCATCCTATATGTGAACATCATGAATTTTTTGATGTTTTTCCTTTTTATTCTTTGGCGTTATGTGAAAGAAACAAAACAACTGAAAGCCATTTGTGAACAACCGGTCAATCGAGAGCTTCTATCGCCTTTTCAGCAAAAGTACATCGACCACTTTCAAAAGCAATACGAAAGATTGGAAGAATCGTTCCAACAAATGAAAATAGAAGTGCTCGAACAACAGGATGAGGTGCTGGCATGGGTGCATGAAATGAAATCGCCGATGACGGCCATGAAATTAATCGTGGAACAAGTAGAACCTTATGCATTGAGAGAGAAGATTGAAAAAGAATGGATTCGCCTTTTTTTGCTGCTTGATCAAAAAATCCATGAAACAAGGCTTTCAACGATTGAAAAAGATAACCGTCTGGAGAAGGTTTGTTTGGAAACGGTCGTTCATCAACAAATCAAGGATTTCCGTTCATGGTGTATTGAAAAAGGGATTGGCGTGGAAACGAAAAGCCTGGATGAAACCGTGACAACCGATGCCAAATGGCTTGGGTTCATCATCCGCCAGATCTTTTCCAATGCAGTGAAATACAGTCGTGAAAACAGTGAAATCCATATATTCACAACCCGGGATCCAAAGGGGCATCTATTATTACATATACAAGACTTCGGTGTCGGGATCCGGGCTGAAGACTTGCCCCGAATTTTCCAACGGTCCTATACGGGAACGATTGGAAGGGAAACAACCGCTGCGACAGGGATGGGTCTATACTTGGCAAGGGAAGCGGCTGAAAAACTCGGGCTTACGTTGAAGGTAGAATCGCAAGTGGATGTCGGCACAACATTCACCATCCAATTTCCTCTTGAGAATCAATACATCCAATCTTATGGTATGTGACAAAATTGTCATTTACCATTTTTTATTTGTCACGAGAATCGAACGATTGTAAGGGGACGAAAGTGTACAATTTAGGTAACGAAACAATACAAGGGGCTGATGAAATGGCTGTTTTAGTGGCAAGAAAAATAAGAAAAACCTATGGAAAACGCACGTTAAAACAAGAAGTGTTAAAAGGGATTGACCTGGAAGTGCATGAAGGGGAATTTGTCGGAATCATGGGGCCTTCCGGTTCAGGAAAAACGACTTTATTAAATGTCCTTTGCTCCATTGATTTTCCGACAGAAGGGATTGTGGAAATCAACGGGAAACCGTTACAAAAAATGAAAGAACGGGATTTGGCAAAATTCCGCCGGGAACATTTAGGATTTATCTTCCAGGACTATAACCTGCTGGATACATTAACGGTGAAAGAAAACATCCTGTTGCCATTATCCATTAGCAAGGTGCCAAAGAAAGTGGCGGAACAACGCTTGGCCATGCTGGTTGAATATTTAGGCATTGCGGATATTTTAAATAAATATCCGAATGAAATATCCGGCGGACAAAAGCAAAGAACATCGGCAGCAAGGGCTTTGATTACAGAACCTTCCATCGTTTTTGCCGATGAGCCGACCGGGGCGCTCGATTCGAAATCGGCGACGGCCTTACTGACGAATTTGGAAAGCATCAATAAGGAAAGAGGAGCAACCATCATGATGGTGACCCATGACCCGGTTGCCGCCAGTTTCTGTAGCCGTGTATTGTTCTTAAAAGATGGTCAAATCTATACGGAACTTTATAAAGGGGATAAAACGAGACAGGCGTTTTTCCAGGATATTTTGAATACCCAAAGCGTGCTTGGCGGTGATGGTTATGACGTTAACTAATTTAGTGTTTAAAAGCATGAAGAAGAATATAAAGCATTACTACTTATACTTCTTTGCATTAATTTTTAGTGTGACCCTTTGCTTTTCGTTCATCACCATCCAATATAACCATTCTGTCACCAAGGCATTGGAAGCAAGCGGCACCGCCACGGCAGGTTTTGAATCCATTACGTATGTTTTATATTTTATTCTGATCTTTTTTATCCTTTATGCGAACCAATTATTTATGAAACGCCGCAGTAAAGAAATTGGCTTATATCAATTAATCGGGATGACCAAGGGTTTGATTTTTCGGTTATTATTGATAGAAAATGTCGTGTTGTTCACATTGGCTGTTGGAATCGGGATGGTGCTGGGATTTTTAACTTCGCGTTTTTTTGCCATGATCTTAATGAAGTTAATAAAAAATGATGCGATTGTCAGTTTATCGTTTTCCATGACGGCCTTTTCTAAATCGCTCATTATTTTTGCCCTTCTATTAGTGGTGGTTATGCTTCAAATTTTCATCATGATTCGAAAAGCATCATTATTGTCATTGTTTAATGCGGCCAAAAAAGCCGATGAACGGATTAAAAAGTTCAGCATTTTCCATATGGTCATGGGAATCATCGGAATTGGATTGATTGCTTATGGGTATTACGATTCCACAAGATTGTTCAGCGTGGGGGGCGCCACAACAAACAATCTCTTGATTAATATGCTGCTGATTTTAGGTTCCACAATTATTGGCTCCTATTTATTTTTCCGGTATTCCGTGGCGCTGATCATGAACCTGATCCGTAAAAGCAAACAGGGACATTTAAAAATAACGGACGTTTTAGGTGTCACAACGATTATGCACCGCATGAAGGGAAATGCCAGTTCCCTTACATTAATAACGGTGTTGACGGGGCTAGCCGTCGGGATTATGACGCTGTCTTATATTTCCTATTATTCATCAGAATCCGATGCGAGACAGTTGTCTCCATTTGATTACATTTTATTTGATAATAAAGGAATTGAATTTTTAGATCAGCTCGTAGCGGAAGGAATCGAATATGAAAAAACTACTTTTCAAATTTCTGCGGTAAATGTGAAAATGGCTGATTTATTTAATTTGGATGAAAAGAATGCTGGATATATAAATATCAATCAAGAGGCAGTTTCATCAGTGGTTTCTTTATCGGACTATAAAAAAATAAATCCAAACGCTCAATTGGAAGAAGGGGAAACCATTATTACAAGCTATGCAAATGTATTGTCTGAATTACTGCCGCTTGAAAGTAAAAAGAAAATTCAAGTAAAAACAAGTGAAAAGAATTACTCTTTATTTATCAAAGAAGTAAGGGAAGATGAGTTTTTCTTATCGGTGTTGGCAAGCGCTGGTTCGCCGGTATTGATAGTGACAGATGAATTATTCGATGAAATACAAAAGGTTCAAAAACCGGAAATTACAAGTCAAATCGGTATTAATTTAGTAAATGAAAAAGACCGTGAAAGGGCCGAAACATTATTTAAAAACTTGAGGGAACGAAAAGCCATTGAATATGATTATCAAAAAACTTACAAAGAATATTACGATGAGAATATAGCGCTTAACGGAATGACTATTTTTGTGACAGGATTTTTGGGACTGGCCTTTTTGTTGACAACAGGAAGCATTCTTTACTTTAAACAAATGGGTGAAGCGGAAGATGAAAGAGAGTCCTATACGATTTTGCGGAAAATCGGGTTTTCCAACGGAGAAATCATGCGCGGAATTTATGTCAAACAATTGTTCAATTTCGGCATGCCGCTCTTGATTGGCCTCCTTCACAGTTACTTTGCGGTGAAATCCGGCTGGTGGCTGTTCGGTTCAGAGATGACAACGCCAATGATCATCATCATCCTGTTCTATGTAGCGATGTACACGGTATTTGGCATATTATCCGTTTTGTATTATAAAAAAATCGTAAAAGAAGCATTATAAGAACAGGAAACTATTTAAATAGGAAGAGAATAAGTTTCTGGATTCGATGAGCAAGTGGTTGGCAAAATTCGCTGACCACTTTTTTTGCTTTCATCCGGCATCCCTCCCGGCTTTTTTGCTGGTCAAAAAATTGTTCCTATTTATAATAGGAAACATGTTTAATTTGATGAAAGAGAAGCTAAATATTTAAATGAGATAGCGGAAAATTTTCAGAATTTTATTGGAGTTGATTTATATAAACTCCTCTTATATACTATAAAACAGCTTAGAAAGTACAAAATGAAAGGCCAATAAATTATTATAAATTTACGAAAACACTTGCTATCCGCTATGTTATTGTATATAATGTTGAATGTTGGTCTTTGACTGCGATGAAGCGGGAGGTTGCCGACACACCCGGCCGCTTTGCCATGGCGAGTGTGTGGGAAATTTCCGTGGAGAATGTCTAGTAATTAGGCGAAAAGGAGGGAAAATAATGGCAAAACAAAAAATTCGTATCCGTTTAAAAGCGTATGATCATCGTGTATTAGATCAATCCGCAGAGAAAATTGTTGAAACTGCTAAACGTTCAGGTGCTAGTGTATCGGGTCCGATTCCGCTACCAACTGAAAAAACAGTGTACACAATTCTTCGAGCTGTTCACAAGTACAAAGATTCCCGTGAACAATTCGAAATGCGTACGCACAAACGTTTAATCGACATCATTAACCCAACTCCTCAAACAGTGGATGCGTTAATGAAGCTTGATTTACCATCTGGCGTTGACATTGAAATCAAACTTTAATTGTCATAATAAAAATTTTTAACAATCACAGGAGGTGTGACAAATGACCAAAGGAATCTTAGGTAGAAAAATCGGTATGACGCAAGTTTTTGCTGAGAACGGCGATTTAATACCGGTAACAGTGATCGAAGCTACTCCAAACGTAGTGCTTCAAAAGAAAACTGTTGAAAATGATGGCTACGAAGCAATCCAACTAGGTTTCGAAGACAAGCGCGAAAAGCTTGCAAACAAACCTGAAAAAGGACATGTAGCAAAAGCAAACACTGCTCCTAAGCGCTTCATTCGTGAAATTCGCGGAGTAAACTTAGAAGAGTATGAAGTTGGTCAAGAAGTCAAAGTAGATATTTTCGCTGAAGGCGATTGGGTAGATGTAACAGGTACATCAAAAGGGAAAGGTTTCCAAGGTGTAATCAAACGCCACGGACAATCTCGTGGACCTATGTCCCACGGTTCTCGTTATCACCGTCGTCCTGGTTCAATGGGTCCGATTGCTCCTAACAGAGTATTCAAATCCAAAAACTTACCTGGACAAACTGGCGGTAATCGAGTAACAATCCAAAACTTGCAAATCGTAAAAGTAATTCCAGAACGCAACTTGCTATTAATCAAAGGGAATGTTCCTGGTTCTCGCAAATCTTTAGTAACAGTAAAATCTGCTGTGAAAAAATCTAAATAATTCACTGGAGAAAGGAGGAAACAGGAATGACAAAGGTAACTGTACTTAGTCAAACAGGTGCTTCAGTTGGAGAAATCGAATTAAAAGATGAAATTTTCGGCATCGAACCAAACGAAGCAGTTTTATTCGACGCAGTAATCGCTCAACGCGCTTCTCTACGTCAAGGTACACATAAAGTGAAAAACCGCTCTGAAGTTTCTGGTGGTGGTAGAAAACCATGGCGCCAAAAAGGAACTGGCCGTGCTCGTCAAGGTTCAATCCGTGCTCCTCAATGGCGTGGTGGTGGTACAGTATTCGGTCCACAACCAAGAAGCTACAGCTATAAATTACCGAAAAAAGTTCGTCGCTTAGCGCTTAAATCCGCTTTATCCGCTAAAGTGAACGAGCAAAACTTCCTAGTTTTAGATGCGTTAAAATTAGACGCGCCAAAAACAAAAGACTTCAAAGAAATCTTAAATAACTTGAAAATTGATTCAAAAGCTTTATTCGTTACAGCTGATTTAGATGAAAACGTGGCATTATCCGCACGTAACATCCCAGGCGTAACTGTGATCACAGCTAACGGAATCAACGTACTTGACTTATTAGGTCATGACAAAGTTGTATTCACGAAGGCTGCAGTAGAAAAGGTTGAGGAGGTGCTTGGATAATGGATGCACGTGATGTCATTAAACGTCCTGTCATTACTGAGCGTTCTTCTGAACTAATGGCTGAGAAAAAATACACTTTCGAAGTAGATCTTCGTGCGAATAAAACGCAAGTGAAAGATGCGGTTGAAGAAATCTTCGGTGTAAAAGTGGCGAAAGTCAACATCATGAACTACCAAGGTAAAGTAAAACGTGTTGGTAAATTCCAAGGATTAACAAACAGACGTCGTAAAGCTATCGTAACATTGACACCTGATAGCAAAGAAATTGAAATTTTTGATTTCTAATCGGGAAACGTAAGGATTTTGAAATGTAAAGAAGGAGGGAAACAAAATGGCGATCAAAAAGTATAAACCAACCTCAAATGGCCGTCGTAACATGACGTCGTTTGACTTTGCGGAAATCACAACAGATAAGCCGGAAAAATCATTGTTAGCGCCATTAAAACGCAAAGCTGGTCGCAACAACCAGGGTAAAATTACTGTTCGTCATCACGGTGGTGGACATAAACGCCAATATCGTATTATCGACTTCAAACGTGATAAAGATGGCATTCCAGGACGCGTTGCTACAATCGAATACGATCCAAACCGTTCAGCAAATATCGCATTAATCAACTATGCTGATGGTGAAAAACGTTACATCATTGCTCCAAAAGGATTACAAGTAGGTCAAGAAATTATTTCTGGTCCAGATGCTGATATTAAAGTGGGTAACGCTTTACCATTAGCAAACATTCCAATGGGTACTACAATCCATAACATCGAATTGAAACCAGGAAAAGGTGGACAATTAGTTCGTTCTGCCGGTGCATCCGCACAAGTATTAGGACGCGAAGGCAAATACGTAATTGTACGTCTTCAATCTGGTGAAGTTCGTTTGATCTTGGCTGCTTGCCGTGCGACAATCGGTCAAGTTGGTAACGAATCCCATGAGTTAGTAAACATCGGTAAAGCAGGTCGTTCACGTTGGTTAGGTAAACGCCCTACAGTTCGCGGTTCTGTAATGAACCCTAATGATCACCCACACGGTGGTGGTGAAGGTAAAGCGCCAATCGGTCGTAAGTCACCTATGACACCATGGGGTAAACCGGCTCTTGGTTATAAAACACGTAAAAAACGCAATAAATCTGATAAGTTAATTATTCGTGGACGTAAAAAATAATGTGATAAAGCTACGGTTCGATCGCAGAGCCGTGGTGAAATCACGGAGGGAGGTTACTAAATGGGTCGCAGCTTGAAAAAAGGACCATTTTGTGATGAACATTTAATGAAAAAAGTAGAAGCACAACAAGGTCAAGAAAAGAAACAAGTAATCAAAACTTGGTCTCGCCGTTCTACAATCTTCCCTAACTTCGTTGGACTTACAATTGCTGTTTATGACGGACGCAAACATGTTCCAGTATACATTACGGAAGATATGGTAGGTCACAAATTAGGCGAGTTCGTACCAACTCGGACTTATAAAGGCCACGGTAATGATGATAAGAAAACAAGACGCTAATTTTGAGAGGAGGTAGATCCTGATGACAACAAAAGCTAAAGCTGTTGCTCGCACAGTCCGAATTGCACCTCGCAAAGTGCGTTTAGTGGTTGATTTAATCAGAGGTAAGCAAGTAGGAGAAGCAGTTGCGATTTTACGTCATACTCCAAAAGCGGCGTCTCCAGTCGTTGAGAAAGTATTGAAATCCGCAGTTGCAAACGCTGAGCACAATTACGATTTAGATCCAAATAACTTATATATTTCTGAAATTTACGTTGATGAAGGACCAACATTAAAACGCTATCGTCCACGTGCGCAAGGACGTGCAAGCGCAATTAACAAACGCACAAGCCACATCACTGTAGTGGTATCTGAGAAGAAGGAGGGTTAATTTTGGGTCAAAAAGTACATCCAAACGGATTGCGTATCGGCATCATTCGTGACTGGGAATCCAGATGGTACGCTGAAAAAGACTTTGCCGATTTGCTTCATGAAGATCTCAAAATCCGTAAATATATCGAAACGACATTAAAAGATGCAGCTGTTTCCAAAGTGGAAATTGAACGCGCTGCAAATCGTGTGAACATTACAATCCACACTGCGAAACCAGGAATGGTTATCGGTAAAGGTGGTACTGAAGTAGAAAACCTACGCAAATACTTAAGCGATCTTACGGGCAAACGTGTACACATCAATATCGTTGAAATCAAAAAACCGGATCTTGATGCAAAATTGGTTGCTGAAAATATCGCACGTCAACTTGAAAACCGTGTTTCATTCCGTCGTGCCCAAAAACAAGCAATTCAACGTACAATGCGCGCTGGTGCAAAAGGGATTAAAACTCAAGTGTCTGGTCGTCTAGGCGGTGCAGATATCGCTCGTGCAGAACATTATAGTGAAGGAACTGTACCACTTCATACGCTTCGTGCTGATATCGATTACGCTCATGCAGAAGCGGATACAACATACGGAAAATTAGGCGTAAAAGTATGGATTTATCGTGGTGAGGTCCTTCCTACGAAGAAAAACTCTGCGGAAGGAGGAAAATAATTATGTTAATGCCAAAACGCGTGAAATATCGTCGCGAACATCGCGGTAAAATGCGTGGTCAAGCAAAAGGCGGCCGCGAAGTACAATTTGGTGAATGGGGCCTTCAAGCTACAACAGCTAGCTGGGTGACAAACCGTCAAATCGAAGCAGCCCGTATTGCGATGACTCGTTACATGAAACGTGGCGGTAAAGTTTGGATTAAAATCTTCCCACATAAACCTTATACGAAAAAACCTCTTGAGGTACGGATGGGTTCCGGTAAAGGTTCTCCAGAAGGTTGGGTAGCTGTAGTAAAACCAGGAAAAGTTATGTTTGAAGTTGCCGGTGTATCTGAAGAAGTTGCACGCGAAGCTCTTCGATTAGCATCACATAAACTTCCTGTAAAATGTAAAATTGTGAAACGTCAAGAAACTGGTGGTGATTCTAATGAAAGCTAATGAAATCCGTGAACTTGCCACTTCTGAAATCGAAATGAAAATCAAATCACTTAAAGAAGAGCTTTTCAACCTTCGCTTCCAATTAGCGACTGGTCAATTAGAAAATACAGCTCGCATTCGTGAAGTTCGTAAAGCGATTGCGCGCATGAAAACTGTGATTCGTGAAAGAGAAATCAGTGGAGATAACTGATAAAGGAGGTCCGGTATATGTCTGAGCGTAAACAGCGCAAAGTTTACACTGGCCGTGTAGTTTCAGATAAAATGGACAAAACAATTGTCGTTTTAGTTGAAACTTACAAAAAACACAAATTATACGGCAAACGTGTAAAATACTCTAAAAAATTCAAAGCTCATGATGAGCATAACGAAGCTAAAGTTGGCGATATCGTGCGCATTATGGAAACACGCCCACTATCAGCTACAAAACATTTCCGTCTTGTTGAAGTTGTAGAAAAAGCGGTTGTTATTTAATAGAAATTCGGAAATAACGGAAATTCCGAAGGGAGGTAACCTAAATGATCCAACAAGAATCTCGTTTAAAAGTTGCTGACAACTCTGGTGCACGTGAAGTGTTAACAATTAAAGTGCTTGGTGGTTCTGGACGCAAAACTGCTAATATCGGTGATATTATCGTTTGCACAGTTAAGAAAGCAACACCAGGAGGCGTTGTTAAGAAAGGCGATGTTGTAAAAGCCGTAGTAGTACGCACAAAATCTGGTGTACGTCGCAAAGATGGTACTTATATCAAATTTGACGAAAACGCATGTGTGATCATCAGAGACGATAAATCACCACGTGGTACTCGTATTTTCGGACCGGTTGCACGTGAGTTGCGTGATAAAAACTTTATGAAAATCATTTCCCTAGCTCCAGAAGTTCTTTAATCATTTGATAGTACCAATTAAGGAGGTGCGACACATAATGCATGTTAAAAAGGGCGACAAAGTAAAAGTTATTACTGGTAAAGATAAAGGCAAAGAAGGTATTGTACTTGCCGCATTCCCTAAAAAAGATCGGGTAATCGTTGAAGGCGTTAATATTGTGAAAAAACATATGAAGCCTAACCAATTAAACCCGCAAGGTGGTATTGTAAGCCAAGAAGCACCAATCCACGTTTCGAACGTTATGCTAATCGATCCAAAAACTGGCGAGCCGACTCGTGTAGGTTATAAAATCGAAAATGGCAAAAAAGTTCGTGTTGCAAAAAAATCAGGTGCAGTTATCGACTAATAAGAAATTTTGAAAGGAGGTACAAACATGAGCCGCCTAAAAGAAAAATATAAAAACGAAGTAGTTCCTGCTTTAATGAATAAGTTTGGGTATAAATCTGTAATGCAAGTTCCTAAAGTTGAAAAAATCGTAGTAAACATGGGTGTTGGTGACGCTGTACAAAACTCCAAAGCGTTAGATGCAGCTGTTGAAGAACTAGCGATCATCACTGGTCAAAAACCTGTTGTAACTAGAGCGAAAAAATCAATCGCCGGATTCCGTCTACGTGAAGGTATGCCAATTGGCGCGAAAGTTACTTTACGTGGTGACCGTATGTATGAATTTCTTGATAAATTAATTTCTATCGCACTTCCACGTGTACGTGACTTCCGCGGTGTTTCTAAAAAAGCGTTCGATGGTCGCGGTAACTACACTTTAGGAGTTAAAGAACAATTGATTTTCCCAGAAATCGATTACGATAAAATTTCAAAAGTACGCGGTATGGATATCGTGATCGTAACGACAGCGAATTCTGATGAAGAAGCTCGCGAGTTATTGACACAATTCGGTATGCCGTTCCAAAAATAATAAAAGGAGGGCGAAATCGTGGCAAAAAAATCAATGATTGCTAAACAAAAACGCAAACCTAAGTTCCAAGTGCAAGCTTACACACGTTGTGAACGCTGTGGTCGTCCACACTCCGTATATCGCAAATTTAAACTTTGCCGTATTTGTTTCCGTGAACTTGCATATAAAGGACAAATTCCTGGTGTGAAAAAAGCTAGCTGGTAATGCCCAAAAAATGGGAAGGAGGTAAAAGGAATATGACAATGACAGATCCAATTGCAGATATGCTAACTCGCATCCGTAATGCGAACATGGTTCGTCACGAGAAGCTTGAAGTACCGGCTTCCAAAATCAAGAAAGAAATCGCTGAAATTCTTAAGCGAGAAGGCTTCATTCGTGATGTAGAATATATCGATGACAACAAGCAAGGTATCATCCGTATTTTCTTGAAATACGGAAAAAACAATGAACGTGTAATCACTGGATTAAAACGTATTTCCAAACCAGGTTTACGCGTATATGCAAAAACTGACGAAATTCCAAAAGTATTAAACGGATTGGGAATCGCTATACTTTCAACTTCTCAAGGTGTGTTGACTGACAAAGAAGCACGCGCTAAAAAAGTTGGCGGAGAAGTATTAGCTTACGTTTGGTAATAAGTAATATGCGAATGGAGGTGCAATGAAATGTCTCGTGTAGGAAAAAAACCGATTGAGGTTCCTTCTGGCGTTACAGTGACAGTTAGTGATGACAATACTGTAACAGTAAAAGGACCGAAAGGCGAATTAACTCGTCAATTCAACCAAGAAATGAAAATTGAACAAGAAGGAAATATCATTACAGTTGTTCGCCCTTCTGATTCAAAAGAACACCGTACAGTTCACGGTACAACTCGCGCGTTACTCGCTAACATGGTAAAAGGTGTATCTGAAGGATTCTCCCGTTCTTTAGAATTGATCGGGGTTGGGTACCGTGCTCAATTACAAGGTAAAAAGCTTGTACTAAACGTTGGTTACTCACATCCTGTAGAATTCACACCTGAAGCTGGTATCGAAATCGAAGTTCCTTCAAATACAAAAATCGTTGTAAAAGGAATCGATAAAGAACGTGTAGGTGCATTTGCAGCCGATATCCGCGCTGTACGTCCACCTGAACCATACAAAGGTAAAGGTATTCGCTACGAAGGTGAATATGTACGTCGTAAAGAAGGTAAAACAGGTAAGTAATTAGATTGAGCGTTAGAAAGGAGTGACCGCTATGATTACGAAACTAGACAAAAACAAAGTTCGTAAAAAACGTCATGCACGCGTGCGTACTAAAGTACACGGTACACCTGAACGTCCACGTTTGAACGTATATCGTTCTAATAAACATATTTACGCACAAATCATTGACGATGTTGCAGGACATACACTTGTAAGTGCATCAACATTGGAAAAAGGTTTCGAAGGTCCTGGCAGCAATAAAGAAGCTGCAGCTAAAGTTGGCGAATTGATCGCTAAACGTGCATTAGAAAAAAATATTACTTCCGTTGTATTTGACCGTGGTGGTTATTTATATCATGGACGTGTGAAAGCATTAGCAGAAGCTGCACGCGAAAACGGTTTACAATTCTAATAAGAAGGAGGGACATACTTCATGAGTCGTATTGACGCAAGCAAATTGGAACTTGAAGAACGCGTTGTTGCGGTAAACCGCGTTGCGAAAGTTGTAAAAGGTGGACGTCGCTTCCGCTTCTCAGCGCTAGTAGTAGTAGGTGACAAAAACGGTCACGTAGGATTCGGTACTGGTAAAGCTCAAGAAGTACCAGATGCGATCCGCAAAGCTGTAGAAGACGCGAAGAAAAACTTGATCGAAGTACCACGTGTGGGTGGAACAATTCCACATGAGGTGATTGGTCACTTCGGTGCAGGAAAAATTTTAATGAAACCTGCTACAGAAGGTACTGGAGTTATCGCTGGTGGTCCAGTTCGTGCAGTACTTGATTTAGCTGGAATTTCTGATATCTTATCAAAATCTTTAGGATCCAACACACCTATCAATATGGTACGTGCTACTGTTGATGGATTAAAACAATTAAAACGTGCTGAAGAAGTTGCAAAGCTTCGAGGTAAGACAGTAGAAGAGCTACTAGGATAAGGGGGGATAATCATGGCAAACAAATTAGAAATCACCCTTACAAGATCTGTAATCGGCGCGAGCGAAAAACAGCGCAAAGTAGTTGAAGCTTTAGGTTTAAAAAAGGTGAATTCTACTGTAGAACATGCAGATAATCCTGCTATTCGTGGTATGATCAATAAAGTATCACATTTAGTTACTGTTAAAGAAATTTAATGGCTGAATTAAATATATAAGGAGGTGCCACCTAAGATGAAACTTCATGAGCTAAAACCAGCGGAAGGTTCACGTAAAAAACGTAACCGCGTTGGTCGTGGTATCGGTTCAGGTAATGGTAAGACTGCAGGACGCGGTCACAAAGGTCAAAACGCTCGTTCTGGAGGCGGAGTTCGTCCAGGATTTGAAGGTGGTCAAAACCCACTGTTCCGTCGTTTACCAAAACGTGGCTTTACTAATGTAAACCGTAAAGAATACGCAATCGTGAACCTTGACGCGTTAAATCGTTTCGAAGACGGTGCGGAGATCACTCCTGCATTGTTAATCGAAACAGGTGTTGTGAGCAAAGAAAAAGCTGGTATTAAGATCCTTGGAAACGGAACTCTTAACAAAAAGCTTACTGTAAAAGCTCACAAGTTCTCTGCTTCAGCAAAAGAAGCGATCGAGAACGCTGGCGGAACAGCTGAGGTGATTTAATGTTTCGTACTTTCGCAAACTTTATGCGCGTCCGCGATATTCGCAATAAAATTATCTTCACTTTACTAATGCTGATCGTTTTTCGTATAGGAACTTTTATCCCTGTACCGAACGTGGATTCAGATGTGTTAAAAGTAACGGATGATCTTAACTTGGTTGGTTTTCTGAACGTGTTTGGCGGCGGTGCTTTATCGAATTTCTCCATCTTTGCGTTGGGGATTATGCCTTACATCACTGCTTCCATCATCGTTCAATTGTTACAAATGGATGTCGTGCCTAAGTTTGCAGAATGGGGACGCCAAGGTGAAGTAGGCCGGCGTAAATTGGCTCAATTTACTCGCTACTTTACCGTAGTATTGGCTTTCATCCAAGCCCTCGCCATGTCATTTGGTTTTAACCAATTATATGGTGGATCGTTAATTACGAATACAAGCTTCCTTTCCTATTTAACGATTGCAATCGTGCTTACTGCCGGTACAGCATTTTTGCTTTGGCTCGGTGAGCAGATTACCGCTCATGGCGTTGGAAACGGAATTTCAATCATCATCTTTGCAGGTATCGTTGCCGCGATACCTACTACAATTAACCAAATTTATGCCCAACAAATTGAAGGTGCAGGGGATCAACTATTCATCCGTATAATCGTTTTAGTGCTACTTGCATTAATTATGTTGGCTATCGTTGTTGGAGTCATTTACTTCCAACAAGCATTGCGTAAAATTCCAATCCAATATGCAAAACGGGTATCAGGCCGAGTACCGCATGTTGGAGCACAACAAACGCACTTGCCATTGAAAGTGAATGCTGCAGGGGTTATTCCGGTAATCTTCGCGGTGGCATTCATCATTACACCTCAGACGTTAGCGGCGTTTTTCGGTCAAAACAAAGTGACAACGTTCATTATCAACACGTTTGACTATACAAAACCTGTTGGGATGATCATCTATATCGCATTGATTGTTGCGTTCACATATTTCTACGCATTTGTTCAAGTGAATCCTGAACGCATTGCGGATAACTTGAAGAAACAAGGTGCGTATATCCCTGGAATCCGTCCAGGAAATGATACACAAAATTACTTAACGAAAGTGCTATACCGTCTAACATTTGTCGGTGCACTATTTTTATCCGTTGTTGCGATATTGCCTATTTTGTTTATTAACTTTATGAATTTACCAGCTTCCGCCAAAATTGGTGGAACAAGCGTCATCATCATCGTTGGTGTCGCGCTGGAAACAATGAAACAATTAGAAGCACAATTAGTAAAACGTCATTATAAAGGTTTCATGAAATAAAGGTTGGTTAGGAAACATTTTTTTGTTTCCTAAGCCAGCACCTTGGGGAGGGAAATGTCCGTATGAATATTGTTTTAATGGGCTTGCCAGGTGCCGGTAAAGGTACACAAGCAGAAAAAATTGTAAACAAATACGAAATCCCTCATATTTCTACAGGTGATATGTTCCGCGCTGCCATCAGTCAACGCACTGAACTTGGTCTTAAAGCGAAATCCTATATGGATCAAGGTGCGCTGGTTCCTGATGAAGTAACTATCGGTATCGTTCGTGAAAGACTGGCTCAAGAGGATTGTGAAAAAGGATTCTTGCTTGATGGATTTCCACGTACGGTTGCACAAGCAGAAGCTTTAGACAACATCTTAGAGGAACTTGGCAAAAAAATTGATCACGTGATCAATATTCAAGTGGAAAAAGATGAGCTGGTAAAACGTTTGAGCGGTCGTCGCATTTGCAAAACATGTGGAGCTACTTATCACGTGGTTTTCAACCCTCCTAAAGTAGAAGGAAAATGTGATAAGGACGGCGGAGAATTATATGTTCGTGCAGACGACAATCCTGAGACAGTTGCTAATCGCCTGGAAGTAAATATGAAACAAGCACAACCTTTACTTGATTTCTATGAATCAAAAGGATTGTTAACTAATATTAACGGACAGCAAGATATCGAAAAAGTGTTTGCTGATCTCGACGCTCTACTCTTACAGGGCAGCCGCAGCTGATACCCGTCATTCTTTCGAAAGTCATAATACTTTTCGCGAGGGGTATTCGGAGGCAATATAACGAAAAAAAGTTGCAAAAGCATATAGTGCCCGGTATACACTGCTTGCGAAAGTGCTTATACTTACAAAAGAGTTCTTTTGTGAAGAGTGTTATGGGTTTCGTGGAAGCATCTAGTGAACGGGTATGAATTACTTGTGTTTCCGGACATCCTTAACAAAGGAGTACAGCTCTATACCGGATTGTTCATTCCCTGGATTGTGTGAAGCGAAACCAGCGAGCGTCTTTCGAACATCTCTCATACAATCCAATGTTTGTTAATGGAGTTGCTTCTAACCTGCAAAATTGTTGCGAGTGTTCTCAGACGGGAACCGTTTAGCACATAAAGAAGGGAGACAGGTTGATGGCGAAAGACGATGTAATTGAAGTTGAAGGAACAGTTGTTGAGACTTTGCCAAACGCGATGTTTAAGGTACAATTAGAGAATGGGCACACAGTGCTTGCACACGTTTCTGGAAAGATCCGTATGCATTTCATCCGAATTCTGCCTGGAGATAAAGTGACAATCGAATTATCTCCGTACGATTTGACTCGCGGTCGTATCACATACCGCTTTAAATAATCTTTGCACTCCGAAGACTTAAGGAGGTTGAGTTGAATGAAAGTGAGACCATCAGTAAAACCGATTTGCGAAAAATGTAAAGTTATTCGCCGACGCGGTAAAGTAATGGTAATCTGTGAAAATCCAAAACATAAACAAAAACAAGGATAATTTTTAAGGAGGTGCGAAAAATATGGCACGTATTGCTGGTGTTGATATTCCTCGCGATAAACGCGTAGTGATTTCATTAACTTATATTTATGGTGTTGGTAAAGCAACTGCTAAAAAAGTATTAGCTGCTGCTGGTGTTTCTGAAGATACTCGTGTACGTGATCTTACTGAAGACGAATTGGACAGAATTCGTACAGAATTAGATAAATATAAAATTGAAGGTGACTTACGCCGAGAAGTATCACTTAACATTAAACGCTTAATGGAAATCGGCTGCTACCGTGGTATCCGTCACCGTCGTGGTCTACCAGTCCGCGGACAAAATACGAAAAACAATGCACGTACTCGTAAAGGTCCTCGTAAAACTGTAGCAAACAAGAAAAAATAATAAGTAAAGGGGGTTTACCGAAATGGCTCGTAAACAACAATCACGTAAACGTCGCGTGAAAAAAAATATCGAATCAGGTATTGCGCACATCCGTTCAACATTTAACAATACAATCGTAACGATCACTGATATGCAAGGGAATGCAGTTTCCTGGTCAAGCGCAGGTGCTCTTGGATTCAAAGGTTCTCGTAAATCCACTCCATACGCTGCTCAAATGGCTGCCGAAGCTGCTGCAAAAGCGTCCCTTGAACATGGTTTAAAAACGTTAGAAGTAACTGTTAAAGGTCCAGGTGCAGGTCGTGAAGCAGCTATCCGTGCACTTCAAGCTGCAGGACTTGAAGTAACAGCAATTAAAGATGTTACACCAGTTCCACATAACGGTTGCCGTCCGCCAAAACGTCGTCGTGTGTAATGGGTGCAACTCTTTGGAGTACATCATTCTTGTGCAAGAAGAATTGTACAAATTTATAAAGTCAAGTTTTTTTGACTATTATGATGGTATGACCTATACAGTCGATGTTTTGAAGGAGGGTAAATTGAATGATCGAAATTGAAAAACCAAGGATTGAAACTGTTGAGATCAGCGAAGATTCCACATATGGTAAGTTTGTAGTAGAACCGCTCGAACGTGGATATGGAACTACTTTGGGAAATTCATTACGGCGTATCCTTCTATCCTCATTACCTGGTGCAGCGATTACATCTGTACAAATTGATGGGGTATTACATGAATTTTCAACAATTGAAGGGGTAGTAGAGGATGTTGCTTCCATCATTTTAAATCTTAAAAAACTTGCTCTGAAAATCTACTCTGATGAAGAAAAAGTTCTTGAGATTGATGTAAAAGGTGAAGCAACAGTAACAGCTGCTGATATCACTCATGATAGTGACGTTGAAATTTTAAATCCAGATTTGTATATTGCAACAATCGCAAGCAACGGTCATTTGCGTATGCGCATGTATGCAAGAAGAGGCCGTGGTTATACTCCTGCTGATCAAAACAAACGTGAGGATCTTCCTATCGGTGTGATCCCGATCGACTCTATTTACACTCCAGTTTCACGCGTTAATTATCAAGTGGAAAATACTCGTGTAGGACAAAACTCTGACTACGATAGATTATCCCTTGATGTGTGGACTGATGGAAGCATCGGTCCGAAAGAGGCGATTTCACTCGGAGCGAAAATTTTAACGGAACATTTAAATATTTTTGTTGGTCTAACTGATGAAGCACAAGCAGCGGAAATCATGGTAGAAAAAGAAGAGGACCAAAAAGAAAAAGTATTGGAAATGACAATCGAGGAATTGGATCTTTCTGTTCGTTCCTATAACTGTTTAAAACGTGCAGGTATCAATACAGTATTAGAACTTACGAATAAATCAGAAGACGATATGATGAAAGTTCGCAACCTTGGTCGTAAGTCTTTGGAAGAAGTAAAAGCAAAACTTGCAGAACTTGGCTTGTCTTTACGCAAAGAAGACTAAGCAATCGTTATTTATTATGTTCGAATAAAGGAGGGAACATTCATGGGTTACAGAAAACTTGGCCGTACTAGCTCTCAACGTAAAGCGTTATTACGTGACTTAGCAACTGATTTGATTATTAATGAACGCATTGAGACAACTGAAGCTCGTGCAAAGGAATTACGTTCAGTTGTAGAAAAAATGATTACTTTAGGTAAACGCGGGGATTTACATGCTCGCCGTCAAGCTGCAGCATTCATTCGCCGTGAAGTAGTGACAACAACTGATGAAGAAGGCAATGAAAAAACAAAATTTGCTCTTCAAAAATTATTCGATGATGTTGCGCCACGTTACGCTGATCGCCAAGGTGGTTATACACGAATTCTAAAAGTGGGTCCTCGTCGTGGAGATGGAGCACCTGTTGTAATCATCGAACTAGTTTAATTCTCAAGGGGGTATCCGGATAAACCGGCTAGGCTTGCCCCCTTTTTTACAAATGAATGATTTATACGACAATAAAGGCATCTGAGCGTTATGATGATCGAATGCTTCCATTCGTATCGTCTAGCTCTCCGCACCTCATTCATCCGGTTACGGCACGAAAAGGGAACGTTAATCGTTAACTGAAGGTTATTAGCGCATTTCTCCTGAATGAGGTGCGCGCTTTTTTATTCACATCAATTTCTCTATCAATATGTAAAAATAAAATACGTTTAAGGATCTGGCAGAATTAAACGTGTTTTATTTTTATATATAGAAGTTTTCCAAGCAAACAGAGAAGGAGAGCCCTGTAGAGAGGAGCATAGAAATGACCGAAATTTTATCGTTTCAAAATGTATCTTTTTCATATACACCAGAAAAACCGGATGCCCGCAAAGCTGTCGACAACGTCTCATTTACGGTTCGTGAAGGCGAATGGATCGCCATTGTCGGTCATAATGGATCAGGCAAATCTACAATGGTGAAAATGGTTTGCGGCCTTCTCTTCCCTCAACAAGGAGAAATCCGCGTCATGCAAAATGTATTGAGCGAAGAAAACTTGTGGGATATCCGTTCGAAAATCGGGATGGTTTTTCAAAATCCGGATAACCAATTTGTGGGGGCAACCGTGCAAGATGACGTGGCTTTTGCTTTAGAAAATAACGGGATCCCTTATGAAGAAATGGTGGAGCGGGTTTCAGCATCTTTGAAAAGAGTGAAGATGTATGAATTCCTGAACCATGAGCCCCATCATTTATCCGGTGGGCAAAAACAGCGTGTGGCCATTGCCGGAGCTCTTGCAATGCACCCTAAACTGTTAATTTTGGATGAGGCCACTTCCATGCTGGATCCCCAAGGTCGCGCGGAGGTGCTGCAGACGGTTCTCGAATTAAGAAAAGAAATCGGGTTGACCGTATTATCGATCACCCATGACGTCGAGGAGGCGCTTCTTGCGGACCGCATCATTTTTATGAACCAAGGAAAAAAATACGCGGAAGGAACACCGGAAGAGATATTTGCATTAGGGGACAAGCTGATTGAATTTGGATTGGAATTGCCTTTTGCCATGAGAATGACAAAGCTGCTTCAAGCAAAGGGTGTGCCGCTTATAGGAAAAAATCTGACAGAAGAAGAGTTGGTGAATGATTTATGGACATCAAACTTCAACAAGTAAGCTTTGCATATTCAGTAGGTACACCATTTGAGAAGTACGCTTTATTTGATGTGGATTTAACGATTCCATCCAAAACATACCATGCCATTATCGGACATACCGGTTCCGGTAAATCGACGATTCTGCAACATTTCAACGGGCTCTTGAAGCCGACGAAAGGAACCGTACAGATCGGGGACCGTAAAATTGAGGCGGGAAAAAAGGCGAAAGATTTAAAACCTGTTCGCCAAAAAGTGGGCATTGTTTTTCAATTTCCGGAGCATCAGTTATTTGAAGAAACGGTGTTAAAAGATATCATGTTTGGTCCGATGAATTTCGGCGTTTCTGAAGAAGAAGCGGAAAAGAGGGCGCGTGAAGGCATCAAACAAGTAGGATTGCCTGAGGAAGTGCTCGAGAAGTCGCCTTTCGATTTATCCGGTGGGCAAATGAGACGTGTGGCCATTGCTGGTGTACTGGCGATGAATCCCGAAGTCATCGTTTTGGATGAACCGACTGCAGGGCTCGATCCAAGAGGACAAAAAGAAATCATGGATTTGTTTTATCGCTTGCACAAAGAAAGAGAATTGACGACGATTCTTGTTACCCACAGCATGGAAGATGCGGCCAAATATGCAGATCAAATTTCCATCATGCATGAAGGCCGCTGTGTGCGGACCGGAACTCCCCGGGAAATCTTTTCTGACAGCGAAACCCTTAAGAAATACCGGTTGGAAGTGCCGCGCATCGTCAATTTTCAGCAAAAGATAGAAAAGTTGATCGGAACGCCGCTCTCAAAAATATGTTTAACAGAGGAAGAATTGGCGGAAGAAATTGCCCGGGTGATAAAGGAGCGTGATCGTTGATGATGGAGAAAATGATTTTTGGGCGCTTTATTCCAGGCGATTCTTTTGTCCATCAATTGGATCCACGTTCCAAATTGATTTTTACTTTTATTTTTGTCATCATCGTGTTTTTGGCAAACAATACAATCACTTACTGCTTATTATTGGCATTTACTTTGCTGGCCATTCTTATTTCCAAAATTCGTCTCTATTTTTTAGTGAATGGGTTAAAACCTGTGATCATTTTGATCATTTTCACGTTTCTGATTCACATTCTCTTTACGAGAGAAGGCAGTGTCTTATTTGATCTTGGTTTTCTTAAAGTATATGAAGGCGGTTTGAGACAAGGAATTTTCATTTCCATCCGCTTCACCGTGCTTGTATTCATGACAACGATATTGACATTGACAACTTCGCCGATTTCCATAACGGATGGACTTGAGGTGCTGTTAAATCCTTTAAAGAAACTTAAATTGCCCATCCATGAATTGGCCTTGATGATGTCCATTGCGTTGCGCTTCATTCCGACTTTGATGGATGAAACGGACAAAATCATGAAAGCGCAAATGGCGAGAGGATCCGATTTGGGTTCAGGCCCAATCAAAGATCGGGTCAAAGCGGTTGTCCCGCTGCTGGTTCCACTATTCGTCAGCGCATTTAAACGGGCGGAAGATTTGGCGACTGCGATGGAGGTGCGGGGATACCGCGGAGGAGAAGGCCGCACACGTTATCGGAAATTAAAATGGGATGCGAAAGATACAATCTGCATTTTTGCACTAGTATTCATAACGGCCCTTTTAATCTTTTTCCGCAGTTAGAAAAGGGTGATCGAATTGCGACGAATGAAAGCGGTCATTGCTTATGACGGAACAAATTTTTCCGGCTATCAGGCACAACCGGGAAAACGGACCGTGCAATCGGAAATTGAAAACGTATTGACGGAAATGCATAAAGGTGAAAAGGTGCGCATTTATGCCAGCGGGCGTACAGATGCGCGGGTGCATGCCACTGGACAAGTGATTCATTTTGATACTAGGCTTTTCATCCCAAGCGAAAATTATAAAATTGCATTGAACGCGCAGCTTCCTGGTGACGTGCGCATATTGGAAATGGAAGAGGTATCGCCGGATTTCCATGCCCGTTTCAGCGCGAAGGGAAAACGGTATCGATATAAGTGGAATTGCGAGGAAGTGCAAAGTCCATTTAAAAGGCACTATACCGTTGAAACAAAAGGGAGAAAACCGGACGTCGGCAAAATGAAGGAGGGCGCGGGGTATCTCATCGGCACCCATGACTTCACAAGTTTTTGTGCCGCCAGCACCCCCGTGGAGGATAAAGTGCGTACCATCCATTCCCTTGATTTTGAATGGCACAACCAGGAGCTTCATATGGTCATTGAAGGAAGCGGCTTTTTATATAATATGGTCCGCATTATCGCAGGCACTTTGTGGGAAGTGGGGATCGGAAAAAGGGAGCCGGAATCCGTAAAGGAAGCCCTTGAAGCCAAAAACCGTGAAATGGCCGGCACAACCGCTCCACCCCACGGATTGTATTTGGAAAAAGTGTTTTATGAATAAGAAAACAACTTACCCTTGTGTATGACATTTTTCTTGACTAATGTTTTAATCTATAATATTATAACATATGGTATTTTCATTCCACTTATAAGCCCCGAAACTTATTAGTGTGAAAAATGGAAAATTAACGGTTCATGAAATCGATTAGGAGGATATATACATGCGTACAACATTTATGGCGAAAGGTCATGAAGTAGAGCGTAAATGGTTAGTGGTTGACGCAGAAGGCAAAACGTTAGGGCGTTTAGCTTCTGAAGTTGCGGCTATTTTACGCGGTAAACATAAACCAATCTATACACCACACGTTGACACTGGTGATCATGTCATCGTAATCAACGCTGAAAAAATTCAATTAACAGGTAAAAAATTAACTGACAAAATCTACTACCGTCACTCACTTCATCCTGGCGGTTTAAAGAAACGTACAGCAGGCGAAATGCTTGAAAAAGATCCAACAAGAATGATCGAACTTGCAGTAAAAGGTATGCTTCCTAAAAACTCTTTAGGACGCAAAATGTTCAAAAAGCTTCATGTTTATGCAGGTCCAGAACATCCACATGCTGCACAAAAACCAGAAAGCTATGAGCTTCGCGGATAATTAATTAGAGGAGGATATTCACTTGGCACAAGTTCAATATACTGGCACAGGTCGTCGTAAAAGCGCAGTAGCTCGTGTACGTTTAGTACCTGGCGAAGGCAAAATCATCATTAACAAACGTGATGTAGAAGAATATATTCCATTTGAAACATTACGTGAAGTGATTAAACAACCATTAAAATTAACTCAAACTTTAGGTAGCTACGATGTATTAGTAAACGTTCAAGGTGGCGGTTTTACTGGTCAAGCTGGCGCTATCCGTCATGGTATCGCTCGTGCGTTACTTCAAGTTGACCCAGATTTCCGTCCAACTTTAAAACAAGCTGGTTTACTAACACGTGACCCACGTATGAAAGAACGTAAAAAATACGGTCTTAAAGGCGCTCGTCGCGCACCACAATTCTCAAAACGTTAATTTATCAACGTTTACAGCCCATTCTGGATTTTTTAGAATGGGCTGTATATTTAATAAAAAGGGCTCTATAATATTTGGTGTTGGTGGATACAACCAGCACCAATTTTTTTACACAAAAAAATGAAACATGTGACAAACTCTGGTAAAATGTAATCGCCAAACCACATTTCCCAAAGGAGTTGTGTCGTAAGCCCGAATTCAAACGACGCATATCAATCGATCGTACCTCCCTGTAAGATAGAGTTATCGATTACAGAGGAGGTGTTTTTGTTTGGCAGTTGAAAAACTAAATATCGTCCCTGTCAATTTGGAATCCGATTCTGATTCAACTCCACCCTCAACGAGTCGTGGTCCTCTCAAACCTGTATGCGTTATTCAAGCAACAAATTTTAAAATCTCCTTTTACCCCGGTGTAAAACCTCACATCATTCAAACGGTCATCAAGGAGTTGAATAGCAGTGATTCATGATTTTACTAAGTGAAAAAATATCTATATCATTTGTGGTCGTACGGATATGAGAAAAGGAATTGATGGTCTTGCCACCTTAATTCAGGATTCTTTCGAACTGGATCCATATAGCAACGCCATTTTCTTATTTTGTGGACGGAAGAAAGACCGCTATAAATGTTTGTATTTTGATGGAGATGGCTTCGCCATGTTATACAAACGAATCGATAACGGCAAACTCCAATGGCCCAGAAATGAAAATGAGGTTCGAAATTTGACTCAACAGGAGCTTCGATGGTTGCTCGAAGGGCTCTCGATTCAACAACCTAAAGCCATCCAAAAATCGAAAAAAGGTGCCTTCTAAATACCGATTCATGATATAATCAACTCTATATAGAATCAGTACGGAAAAGTGGTGGATGTTGTGAACAATGATTCAAACGAAAAGTTAATTCAGTTATTAGAAGAGCAACTAGCTCATGCCAATCAAAAAAATGATGAACTGTTGAAACAAATTGAATTATTGTCACAACAAGTTCGTTATTTAACTAAACGGCTTTATGGCTCAAAATCTGAAAAATCAAAGTATCAAGCTCCAGACGATAGGGTTCACCATTAAGCAAAAGGATATGTGCTTTATGAGTTAAGCGATCTAGTAATGCAGTCGTAATTTTTTCATTACCAAACAGATTTGTCCATTCAGAGAATTCTAGATTAGTTGTAATCATTACACTGCCACGTTCATAACGATTGGAAAAGAACTGAAACAGTAATTCGACTCCAATCTTAGAAAACGGAACATACCCTAATTCATCCACGATGATTACATCATATTTGAGCCACTTGTTTTCAAATGCACCTAGCTTATGTTCGTCGTTGGAGATGAGTAATTGTTCCACTAATTCGTAGGCAGTTGTAAATTTTACTTTGTAGCCGTTCAGAATCATTTCCATCCCAAGAGCGATTGCGAGGTGAGTTTTACCAGTACCACTATTGCCTAAGAAAATAATATTCTCTTTCCTTTCCACAAACTCACCTTTTGCAAGTTTCATCAATCGATTTTTGTTTAAACTGGGCATTAAGCTAAAATCATAGGTTTCTAATGTTTTATTAATGGGAGAAACAAGCCTACAGGCTTCAAATCGTTGTTCTGGGAGAGGATGAAGGTATTCTTTTTCTTTTTCCCACATTTCAACAACTAATTCGTTGGAATGAGGAACTTTTCTTTCCTTAGCATCTTCCAAACACCAATGGAATAAGTATTCATTTAATTCTTCAATCGATTGAACTTCAGGTTCAGGCACCAAAGCATTTCTTCGTACATAACCAACGGAACCTTCAACTCGTCCTTTTTCATTACCTGAGCTAGGATTACAGAATTCTGCTTTAAAGAGATAATGGGTTTGTAAAGCCAGAAATGATTCCTGCTCTAAGTGATTTCTTCCTTGAAGAATTTTCTGCACAGATGTTTTTAAATTATCAAAGAGTCCTTCTGTAGGGATACCTCCAAAAAATTCAAACGCATGAACAAAGCCATCTAAGAAAGCCTCTTGTTTTTCGTGGAGATACGCTCTGACAAAACGTACACGACTTGCCGAAAGTTGAGCGTAAAAGAGGAAAACGCGTCGTTTTTTACCCTGAAGAATAATATCCGCCTCTCCCCAGTCGAATGGGAATTGGTGGCCGAGTTGGAATTCAAGTGGAATGAAGACTTCTTGTAGTACTTTCTTGCGTTCTCTCACAATTTTTCTAATGTTGGATTCAGACTCCTTAAAACCATATTCACGAACGAGCCTTCGATGAATATTCGCAGCTGTATGTCTCTGTTTTCCCCATCGTTTGAAATCTTCTTCAAGCCATTGATCGATAATAGGCAATATTCGTTTCGTTTCACTTGAGAATTCCTTCTTTCCATAGGACTTTTCACGTTGAATAATGGTTGGTGGCTGATTCGATTTCAAATATTTACTTACAGTATTTCTTGAGATGCCAAGTTTATTAGCTATTTTTCGTTGAGATAAACCTTCTACCTCATATAGATATTTGATAATATGAAATTGAGCCATCTTAATCATCCTTTTTTATCTCTCCTTCGATTGAGTATTCGGAATTACTCAATCTTAAGAGGGAAGATAAAAATTGGAAATAGGGTGGCTCATTTTATATGTAATCGAAAGCCTTAAAAATGGCTCAAAATTAAATTATCAAATACATTCGGTATCAGCAAATGTTTTATGTGACGAAAGCGAAGCGACAGTCACAATGTGTGACGTCCTACTAATTCCAAGAAGTACCTATTATCATCACATAAAGAAACGTGAAGATGATGAAAGACAGGCTGAAGAAGCTTATTTACAAGATTTTTAAGCAAAGTCGCAATAACTATGGTACTCGTAAAATCAAAAAAGAATTAGAAAAGAAAGAAAAGATTGTTTCAAGTCGCCGAATTGGTCGAATCATGAAGCAGTTAAATTTGGTGTCAAACTATACGGTTGCCTATTACAAACCACCGAAAAAACAAAGTAATGAAGCCAAAATCACCAATATTTTAAACCGAGCATTTCAACAAGAAAAGAAACTCTCTGTACTGGTCAGTGATTTAACATACGTACGTGTCGGAAAAAGGTGGAACTATGTATGTTTATTTGTCGACCTGTTCAATAGGGAAATTGTAGGTACAAGTGTAGGACTAAACAAAGATACCAACTTAGTCTATAAGGCGTTAAGTAGCATTCAAGGGAATTTAATGAATGTCCAATTATTCCATACAGATCGTGGTTCAGAATTTAACAATCAATTAATCGTTGAAGCAATTGAAACATTTTGTATCCAGCGATCTTTAAGTACCAAAGGATGTCCATATGACAATGCCGTAGCAGAAGCAACATTTAAAAGTTTCAAAATTGAATTTGTGTATCAGAAAACCTTCCAAACACTTGAACAACTCACCATCGAAATGTGGGATCATGTTAACTAGTGCAATCACATACAAATTCATGAAACATTAGGTTATTTAACACCAGTAGAGTATAAGCAAAAATATGGGCAAAGCAAGGGATAAGAAAACATCTAATTGAAGAAAGGCTTTACATGGAGAGGTGGGCATGACTGCCTTGATTGGCAGAGCCAGCCATATTATAAAGCTGGTTCCTTGGCTCGAGAGTCATGCCCGTAGAGGCTCCATGTCAAGCCACTTGGAACATAAGAAATTTTTAAGGAGAGCAAGAATTCTTAAACTAGGCCAACCCTTATAAATATTGTTCAATTTAATGTTGACATTCCACTCCTTCCTTGTGATAAGGATGATGATATTTTGATGTTACCATAACAAGAGAAAAGTTTTTTAAGAGAATATTAATATAAAAATTGAGGCTGTTCAGAAAGTGATTGACTTTCTGGACAGTCCCTTCCTTTTTACAAAAAATTGGTGCTGGTTTTTCTCACCAACACCACATATTGAAGAGTCATAATAAAAAGCCATCTATTAATGAGAGATGATTTTTTATCTATTTATTTAATAGGGACCATTTCACTTTCTGGGCAGCTGCCTCTGCAATTATATATGAAAATAGGTTAGATGGCATTTAAAAAATAGTTCAAATAATAAATAATACTTATTTTTTTCTTAAATATAATCCTTCAGTTGTAGTAATCATCTCAATAAGCTTTCTAGATTTTTCATCTTGATAATATAGAGAAACTATTAATTCATTTACCCAAGCAATCACCTTTAATTCTGGTAAATAGATTATAGTTTGTTCATACCCTCTAAGGCTCAGTTTTAAGAGACATGCTAATTCTATGGGGGTATTAACTTGAATGAATAGATAATCCTTAATTTTTATAAGGTAATTTCTTTCTTCCTCAGAGAGGTAATCTGGTAATCTTTTTGAGAAGTAAAAAGAGCTTTGTACCCATAACGGACTATAGCAGGACAATATTGTTAAAGTATTGATATATTTTCTTTCAACTTCAAAATATTCATTTACTGTTTGCTCTTTTCGAGTAAAAAAAACATCTAGTGGAGAAAACCATTCCATAGTTTTATTAATTATCATTGGAAAACGATCTATCAATACAAAATTTTCTGGATATAAATTGAAAAGCTCTTCTTCATTAATAAATCCATCACTATCAAATGGAATTGAAAGATTAAATGAAGCAATTATTTCTTTATATGTCATATTATTATAGTTCTCTTTCAATTTATAATAAACACCACTTTTCTATCTTAATATCTATTCAATATTTTTCCTTTTTCATCTAATGAAGCAACAGTATTTCCTTTATTATCTTTTAGTTTCCATTTTCTACCTCCATGTCCTGCTGTATCTTTATCTATTTGCCATCCCGTTTTTGGATCTTTATAGGCAGTTTTCCCATTTACTTTATCGGTAAATTTACCCAAATCTACATAACCATCATTATTTAATAGTTTTTTTGGAATTGCTTTGTATGCTATATTAATATTTTCAACTAAAGTTGGTTCTTTCAACCATAATTGATAAACTCCAGCTGCTACAGTTAATCCTGCTGCTGCCCAAACATAATCAGAGATAGCAATTGCTGGTACTACAAGTAATGGTAAAGCAGCAGGCTGTACTGAGTTATCCGTTTCAACTAAGAACTCTTTTTCGTTTACTATGAAAGATTCCTTTTCTAAGTTATTATTTTCCTGAGCATTAACCATTGGAATGTTTGATACTTATTTATATTATAAAATCAACCAGTTAATACAAGGAATAGTATATAATTACCAATTTTGTAAAATATAGATTATGTAATAAAGTGTAAATCATTTTCTAAATAAGGAAAATATTAGTAATAACAACATTTTTATAGTTTTATAGTAATTGAAAGAGTTTCTATTCTTTCAAGTGTGACGGTTAAAATAAGTGATCCAACATTTAAAGTTTACTTATGTGTAGAAATTATTATAAATTTTAAACTTGCCCCCAACAACATTTTGTAGATGGCATTTAGAATGGCATTTGATGTATTTTGATTTGTGCAAAAATACTTCTAATTATTTATTGATCTGTAGTTATTTTGTGTAAAAGTGGTTCGACTCCCGCCGTTTCCATACATTCATGAAAGTTAATTCGTATGCAAAAATAGCTACACTTTTTAGGTGTTTTTTATCCTTAGTTAAAAAACTCACCCATTCCTATAAACATGCTTACTGATATTTTTTGCCTAAAAATTGCACCAATAAGCACCAGAATAGAACGTTAGTTTGAGTTGTTTTTGAGTTATTCTACATAGAGGAGAATAACTCAAAATGTTGAGGGTATTGGGTCTAATGAATTTTGCGTTATCATTCTACAATGAGACGCTAAAATAACCATGTATACGGATATATCAATATATGGGTATATAAATAAACAAGTCTACAAATATATCATATATAGATATGTAAATATACAGGTATAGGATATATAAATGTATGAATATACAGGTGAATTTATGTAACCGTCAAGTTGTTTTTGGCAAGTAGAAAATGTATGAAATGGCAATTAAAAATGCATACATACACTTGCCAAATTCCATGGTTAACGTTGAGAGATTGAGTCTTTGTATCGGTGACTTTCACCATTGAAGATGATTAAATGAGAATGATGAATCAGCCGATCAATGACGGCCTCTGTTAAAATGGGATCGCCAAAGACATTATTCCATTGGCTAAACGGTAAATTGGTTGTCACAATGATGCTTTTGGTTTCATAACACATGGAAATAACTTGAAATAATAACTCTGCCCCCTGTTTATGCAATGGAATATAGCCCAATTCATCAAGAATCAAGAGATCCAACTTTTCGATTTGATTGAGAAATTTACCAAGGTCACCTTTTTCATTGGCCTCCAATAAAGCATTGACAATGGAGGCGGCCGTATAGAACTTCACTCTTTTTCCTTGTTTTTTCATCAAATTGAGGGCGATGAGAGTGGAAAGGAATGTTTTACCGGTTCCCACTCCGCCATAGAAGATAAGGTTTTCCTGATTTTTCGTAAACTCACCTTCTAAAATATAATCTTTTGTGATGCCTGGGGCTAGTTGAATCTCCCGCCAATCATAAGGTTTATTTGGAATTTTCGGCAATGTCGCCTGTTTTAGTAGTAAATTTATCCTTCTCTCATCTCGATGCTGCACTTCTCGTTCAAACAGCTTCAGTAAAAATTCCTCATTTGTTTCCGCATGGATGGTATGGTAATTGGCTGGAATCCAGCTTAATTTTAGTCTTTTGGCATATTCCTTAATCATTTGTTCCATGATGCCACATCTCCTTGGGATTCGAATAGGCGGTCATAATGCCTTACTCCTCGGATGGCTTCCGGCATATCTGGAACGTGTTTTTTCGGTTGAATTGGCTCTCGTATACCTCTTCCATTGATTAATTGATAAAATACCTGTTTAATCGATTCTACTTTCGGATGACCATACTGGGAGGCAATCCTCAAAGCCTGTGTCGAAACTTCGAAATCATGTTCTTTTAGTAAAACAGCTAGTAGTTGTAATGCTTCCTTCTTTTCTTGAACGGTACAATTGGAAAAATAATTTTTCCATTCTTCCGGCATCTTTTCATAGAAATCCGTATATTTTAATGCATTTGGCCTTTTGGCCATTAACGTAAGATATGGTTGCCATTTCATTGATTTTTGTTTTGTGCCATATAAACGCTCGTGCTTGATAATCAGCTCATGCTCTTCTGTTAAAATGGCAATCTCATGATAAGAGATCTTTGCCAAAACCTTTTGTTTGGCAAAACGGGGAGACGTGGAATATAAATTGTTTTCTAAATGGATGAAACCGTACTTATCAGCCGTGACCTGCTCATATCGGACACATTCAAATTCTTTGGCTGGTAATTGAAGAAATAACGCTTGTTCTTCTTCAAATAATTCAGCGATGAGTCGCTCCTTCTCATAATGCGGACGATTCCAGTCCTTCTCACATTTCTCCCATAAAGATTCATTAAAACTTTCTAGTTGATAGATTGTTTGTTCAGGTAAAAAGAAATTGTTTCGAATATATTTCACCTTTGATTCGACATTCCCTTTTTCATTTCCGCTGGCTGGGTTGCAGAACTCGCATTCAAAGCCATAATGTAAAACGAATCGTTGAAATGTCTCTGTCAATTCTCTTTCTCCGTTTGGCAAGATCGTTTTTACTGCAGGGGAGAGATTATCAAAACGAATGACCCTTGGAACCCTTCCCATATAGTGAAAGATTCGTTTTAATCCTTCCAAGAAACATTCTTGATTTTGAGCTGGCATGACTTGCACATAGGCCGCATTACTGTAAGGGAATGAAACGACCAGGTAAGGAAAATCGACGTATTTCCCCTGATAGAGAAAAGGAGCTTCTCCAAAATCAACTTGAGCCGTTGCAGGTTTCGATTCTAAAGGTAACGCAGCTGGTTCACTTTGTTCGAGCAGTTCTTGTTTTCTTTTTGATACATAGAGCCGAACAGAACGATCTGAACCTGTAAATCCATATTCTTCTTTTAAGATTTCATACATTCGTTTCGCAGTTCTTCGATATTTTTTCTTCTTTGTCAAGTCCTCTTTAATCCATTGATCCAATATCGGTTTCACTGGATCCATCACTTTCGCTTTTCTCGTTTGTTTAACTTTTGAGGGATTGAAGTCTTCCATTTCCGCATACTTCTTCACTGTTCTTGGATCACGATTCATTCTTTTGGCAATATCGGAATAGGAACATCCTTTTTGGTTTGCTTCATATCTGATATAATGAATTTCAGCCACTGCTAACATCTCCTTGAATACCTCCCGTTGAACTGTTTTGTCCAACTAGGAGGGTAGTGTATTTGGGGAATGTTGGCAAGTGGTTTTTTGTTTTATAGGACCTGCATAAATTAATTGCCAAACGTTACATTTTTAGTTTGCCATAAACACGTCAAGTAGAATTAAACAATTTTCCACAAATAATTTTAAACAGTTTTCTACAATTAAGATTCAACAGTTTGCTAAATTAAAATAATACCTTTCTGTATTTCATACGAATGCTATCCGTTTCGTTATCGAAAGTGATAATTTCACTCCTATGTAATAAACGGTCAAGTATAGCTGTTGTTAAAGTAGGATCACCAAGAAATTTTCCCCATTCATTTGGCCCTTTATTAGAGGTTAGAATGAATGCTGCTTTATCATATAAATCATAGATAAACTGGAAAAATAGATTGGCTTCCTGAGTCTCGTAAGTCATGTACATGACATCATCAATAATAATTAAATCCGAAGCTATAATACGTTTGTAGCGTATTTTAGATTTATTGATATATTCTTTTGTTTTTAAAATATACATAAGCTGATTCATGGAGACAAAGGATACTTTGTATCCTCTCTCCACAGCGTGTATTCCTAATGCAACGGATAAATGTGTTTTTCCTGCTCCTGTTGGTCCCATCAAAATTAAAGTAAAAAATTCTTCAATCCAATTCAGTTCTTTTAATACATTTAGTTGTTTTTCACCAAGAGCTGTTTGTTCCTTCAAATCATAGGTATCAAACGTCAATATTTCTGGGAACTCTGCCCATTTCATTAATCTCTCATTATTTTTCTGCTCTCTACATCGCATCTCATAGCTTAAGATTTCATAAACCAGTTCATGATATGTCCAATTCTTTGCTTCAGCTTCACGGAGTAAATTCGGTAATTCTTTAGCCGTCTCAGCGAGGCGCAAGGTACGACATTTATCTTGTAAAATTTCATAGGGATGATGATTCATTCATTTTCACCTCCAGATAAGACTTTTAAATAAATGTCTTCGGATCGTTCTGGTGCTGATAAATCTTTATACTTCTCATTCAATTCAACGATTTTAGGTGAACTTTTTTGATATTGTACAGATAATGCATGTGCAATATCCCGAAAATCATTTGCACTGGTCATTCCAAGTTTCTTCATTTCAGATAAAGCTTCCTCACAATGATTTGGGTAAATTCTGATGGCTTGTTGTAGTACTTTGAGTTGATCCACTAAATGACGTGGATATCGTTCTTTCAATTTGTGTATTAACCATTGAATATTCTCTTTATCTATGAATGTTTCTTGAATTTGATGAATTAAAAGATCTCGTTTACTTGTGCTATGTTCCCGATGGGAGGGATCTGTAATAATCAATCCTTTTCCTTCGGATATTCGGTGCTTTGCTAACTCCATCCCAGTTTCTTTCAGTCGAATAATTAACCAACCATCCTCTTCTTGTAAATAAGCAAGATTTGGGGCATCTGCTCTATATGTTCCTTTAGGAACGCTATATCGATTTCCTTCATAACGAATAACATTGTCCTTATGGATATTTCTTGTTATACTTGGAGTTGAAACATTTGCGAAAATGTAAGTACCAGAGACTTTCTTTAAGTGTTGCTTTTCCAGGGCGTGCACTTCAGAAGGTCTCTTTTTCGTATTATGATGAACTTTATAGTTTCCTGTTCTTTTCAACCAAGCGTGGCACGATTGATTCCAATCTGAAAGATGATCGAATACTCGATTTTTGCTAAAATTATTTTTTACAAATTTCACAACCTGTTCAATTTTACCTTTTGATTCCGGATCACTCTTTCTACATAAATAAACATTAAATTTACGGGTATGATGATATTTAGTAAATTCAGCTGTAAGAATTAAATCACCTGCATTTTCACTAACTGCTAATAACGCATCTTGGTCATAGACCATTTCTTCTGGCATTCCTCCAAAGTATTCAAATGCATTTTCATGCATTCGAATCATATCGGAAGTACGAAAAGGTCGATCGAGCCATTCTACATATTTATATCTTGAATGTGATAAAACAAATGCGATAAAATACAACTTTTTATTCTCACCTTGTCTGTTTTTGACGGTAGTTTGTCCAAAATCCACTTGAGCCTGTTTTCCCATTGGTAATTCTGGAACTACACTATATGTCCTCTGAACCTTTACCTTTGGAATCCGATAGTAATCCCTCATTTCGTTTAAATAATTTCGTACAGTGTTCTCAGCGACTTCCCTGAAACCTAACTTTTCTTCCAACCAATCATAAACTTGTGCAGCAGTTAAATCAGGATGTTCCTTCAACCACCCTAGAATTTGATCATGATAAGGGTCTAGTTTCTTTTCTCTTGTACGTAATGTACTTAAAAATTCTTCAAACTCATCAGTACTCATATTCAAATAATCTATCACTCTATTTCTTGAAATATTTAGTTTTCTTGCAATAGCACTCTTGGAGAATCCCTCTTTGTATAAACGATGAATCTCGATGTAAAGCATAAATCTGTTCACTCCTAATTCCTCACTTTCAATAGACTAGTAACAGTATATTTGAAAGTGATTGATGGTGGGGAAACTGTTTAATCTTATTTGGGGAATTCTGTTGAGTTCTATTTGTGGAAAACTGTTGATTCTAGTTTAGCGTTTACAATTTAATATACGTATATATATTTGTGGATATATTAAAATGTCTTTATGTGAATAAAAAGAATGAATGTAGGGGACTATAAATTGAATGTAAATTGACTGTAATTTTTATATTAAAATATAAAAATTATGATTTATTCTACAAAACTGAGCATTTTGCACATTTTTCAACCCAAGAGTCATAAGGTTTTCTAAAGCATAAAAAAGGACTTCACCCCTTATTTGTAGAATTTTGAAGTGACCAAACCACAAAAATCCATAAGGAGGAAGTCACTTTGTATATTCTACAAGAAAGTCTATTTTCCTTTGAAGAATTGCAAATTTTAGAGTCAAAAGAGAAATTACCGATCTTTTTTAGTGCTCTAGATTTGCGTCCTTATGCTAAACAATTGAAAAGTTCTTCACCCCAAGGGGCTGAAGGACATTCCAAAGAAGGGATATTAAGGGCTCTTATCGCTGCCCCATTAGAAGGTATTGATACTTTTACTTCTCTTCACAATCGATTAAAAAATGACCTGCGTTTTCGTTACCAATGTGGTTTAGATATTAGCAGGCCTGCACCATCCATCTCTACTCTTAGCCGAGTATTTTCTTCACTAACCAAAACTGGACTTGTGAAAAGAATCTTTCAAGATCTCGTCCAGTTAGCTCAAGAGGAAGGAGTAATTGATGGAAAACATCAGGCTATCGACAGTGCCGCCATTGATGCTTATGAAAAGAAGCAGCCTAAGAAGCGAAGTGAACAAACAGGCAACGCCAATTGGGGGGCAAAGTTTGATTCCTTCGGTAATAAAATTACTTGGTTTGGCTATAAGATGCATCTTTCCGTTGACACCAAAAGTGAATTACCAATGGCGATTGAAGTAACCCCTGCTCATATCAACGATGGGGATGTCGCACCACAATTAATTGAACAAGTAAAGAGTTGTACAAACTCTAAAATTGATTTCCTGATAATGGATGGTGGGTACGACCAGCTAAAAAACTACGAATCCGCCAAGAACATCGGGGCTCAAGCTATTATTCCACTCAATTTGCGTAATGAAAAGGAGCCTCCCGAAGGAATTGCCTCCAATGGAACCCCACGCTGTTCGATGGGGTACGAAATGACTTATTGGGGCGCCAATAAGGATCAGCTCAAATTCAGATGTCCACACGCAACCGGAAAAGTGGATTGCCCATTAGGAATGGCAGCCTGTTCATCCTCCAACTATGGAATGGTAGTAAAAATTAACGTGAATAAGGATCTTCGCCGGTACTCTAATCCACACCGCGATTCCAAACGTTGGAAAGAACTTTACAATGAGCGAACCAGTGTAGAACGGTGCAATTCAAGAATGAAAAGTTATCTTACAGCGAACTCCCTGCATGTGTGGGGAATCGATAAAGTAAAAACTCATATTTACTTGAACGCCATCGTATTACTGGTTTCAGCTCTCGCAATGGCAAAAGAGAGTAAAAAGCAACAAACCGCTTAAAAAATTTTTAAAGCGAAAAATTCTGCAAGTACGCCCAAAAAAGGACAAACAGAATATTTGTAAACCAAAGATACAAAATACCCCAATTTATTTGGGTTTCTTTTAAAACTCTTTTTAATAAAAATCTAATTTTGCAAAACTCTCAACTATAAAAAATTGATATATCAAGGTCCTGTGTAAGTTTATATAAAGTAGTAAAATTTGCGAATAAAAGAACGTAAAAAATACGGTCTCAAAGGCGCTCGTCGCGCACCACAATTCTCAAAACGTTAATATCGTTATTATATCAACGTTTACAGCCTCTTCCCGTGAGAAACGGGAAGGGTTTTTCATTTAAAAAATAGAGCTGAATACCCCTTGAATACCCTTTGGTTAAAAAGGCTCTATAATATTTGGTGTTGGTGAGTATAAACCAGCACCAATTTTTTTGAACAAAAAAAAATGAGACAGTGACAAAACTCTGGTAAAATGTAATCGCCAAAACACATTTTCCAAAGGAGTTGTGTCACATGTCTCACCATCATTCTATACGAAACCTACTCAATATAAAAGACAAAAATATCACATTTGATGAAAATTTTTGTGCAGAAGAACTCATTAAAGGGGTCCAATCAAAAGTCTTTTATGGCCAATTAACTTATCAACCAAAAGCTTGTTATGCTTGTGGCCATGTCTTTGATGATCAAATCATTAAACACGGTTTTAAAACGTCTCTTATTAAAATGCCTAGCATTTCAGGTTTTCATACCTACTTAAAATTGCGGAAACAGCTGTATTTCTGTAAACATTGTCATTCCACGTTTACTTGAAAAACGAGCGTCGTGGCTAAAAACTGTTGCATTTCCAACAATACCAAAGTATCGATTGCTTTAAACGCCAAAGATAAAATATCCGAAAAAGATATTGCGATGAAACATCATGTTTCTCATGCCACTGTCAGTCGTGTCATTGACAGCTTTTATAGCTATTATCAACCAAATGTTCACTACCTTCCAAAGCATTTGTGTTTTGATGAGTTTAAATCAGTGAAATCCGCAGCTGGAGCGATGTCCTTTATTTTCTGCGACTCTGAAACGGGGGAGATTGTGGATATCGTGGAGGACCGGAGATTACATGTCCTCAAAGAGTATTTCTTACGGTATTCCAAGAAGGCGAGAGATGCGGTAAAAACGATTGTCATCGATATGTACAGCCCTTATATTTCCTTAATCCACGAAGTTTTCCCTAAAGCGGAAATCGTACTCGACAAATTCCATATCCTCCAACTATTTAGCAGAGCTTTAAACAAAACGCGCATCAACGTCATGAATCGGGATAAAAAGAATTACAATAAATTAAAAAAATACTGGAAGCTCCTTCTGAAAGATCAAACAAAACTTGATTATAAGAACTATAAATATCATCGTTGCTTTAAAAAGCATATGTGTGAGGTGGAGATTCTCCACTATCTCATTGATTTAGATTCTGAATTAAAAGCGTCCTATGAGTTATATCAATACGTGCAACATTGCATAAAAATCAAAGACTTTGAGCTCCTAAAGAAAACATTAGAGAATAAACAAAATATCGTTTCCAGCTATATGAAAACCGCCATCAAGACAATCAACAAATACATCAATTACGTGGAGAATACGTTGAAATATGATTATAACAACGGCATTTTAGAGGGGATTAATAACAAAATCAAAGTGATTAAACGCATTTCTTTCGGTTATCGATCCTTCTATCACTTTAGAAACCGAATATTCATTACCCAAAACTTAGCGAAAATAAAAACAGCTTAGGGGAACCTCGAATTTCCCCTAAGCCATCCGATTACATATTACCAAATAATGTCACTAGAATTTATTCACCAACACCATTTGACAAAGAACCGTTAAAAATCGAGAAAATCATTAATGGTATCTGCTGCACTTTCTTTCATAACATCCGAAACGTGCGTATAGATATTCATCGTGGTTTGTATATCTTGGCTCATTTGCATCGGTGTTATTTAAAGAATTTGGTTTGCCACCAATAATAGTCGATATATCATGTTCTGTGCTAATAAAGTTGTTTGCTTTGAGTAAAGTTCTATACTAAAACCGATTGCGACTCCTCCGCAATACGAATGGGACCATATAGTTGAGTAAGTTGCCAGAGTGAGGTGGTTAAAATACAGAATGTAGTTAACAAAAGCGTATTTAAAAGATCGATTAATTTTTTGATATTTGCCGTAGCAATAACAATCGTTGCAACGGTAATAACCTACATAATCAATCCAAGTTTGGAGGAACTAACCAAAGAAGTAGGAAATAATCTACCTGATCAAGTGAAAGAATCAAAAGGGATAAAAAAGGTCTGGTCATTTATCGTTAATAATGGATTTATAGTGCCTTTACAAATGTTTTTCTTGGCTTTAATTCCAATACAATTTCTATATCTATTGAATATAATTTCAACTGTTGCTCTTACTGGAATTCTTTTCGGTATTGCTTTACAGGCAAATTTTAAAAAGGGTCTTGGCATAATCATTTCTGCTATTCCTCATTATATCTTTGAGGTTTTTGCTTTTTGTTTATTTGCAGCAGTTCTGTTCAAGTTAAATCAAGTCGTTCGAGATAAAGTAAGAAGTGTATTTAAGAAAGACAAAGCAGGAACGTCTCTAATTAAAAATGTATTGGGGACAGTAAAGATTTACGCTGTTTTAATTTTACCAATCATTATTATGGCTGCATTTCTGGAAACCTACATAGCTGATATTATATTTAGCTTATTTGAGTAGTAGTTTTCAGCAATCGGGCGCGATCGTATTATAAGGTCAATCAGAATTTATTCTCTGATTGACCATTTTTAATTTTTGATACTCAACTTTATATTTCTTTTTTGTATTTCTTCTGACATTGTTCCTGATTACTTGTTTTCGATTTCTGCATAAAGCGATTGAGAAGTAATAGAGTCTTTATACATATGGTCCCGCCAGCATTTAAATTTTGAATACCCTTTGAATACCCCTTGGCGCAATTCAATGAAATCTTGTGAAATTGAAACTTACTAAATATATTGATACATATGGAGTTTTCCATTAAATGATGTGCCGTGAAAACCCAAAAATTAAAGAACGTAAAAAATACGGTCTTAAAGGTGCTCGTCGTGCTCCACAATTTACAAAACGTTAATTTTATCGATACGTTTATGGCCCCTTCTTTTATCAAGAAGAGGGCCATTTTTATGCTTTCGATTACTTGCTCACCAGAATCTGTGAAATTAAATAAAATCCCCTGCCGCGCATACATTAAGCGGCAGGGGATTATTTTTTTGGAATGGATCAATCAATGCAAATTCTATAGGTAGGAAAAATTTTCATTTGTTATGTGGCCGATTGGTCTGCACTGAAAACGGGACAAGAGAATTCATTCCCATTACATCCATTCCATTCGTAACAAATCATGCTCTCGTTGATTGAAAGTCTTTTTTCCTGTTTCGTTAAAATGCAAAGCATTTATAGGGTAGTCATTTTATCTTACTGATTAATAATTTTTCGTCAAAAATATTCTATTTCCCAAAAAATGATAAAAAAATTGGCGAAGACGGAAAAAATGCCTGATAAAAGGAACGATTTGTATTCATGAAAAAAAGGCTTCCTTTATATATTGTAAGTGTAAGAAATCAGGTGGTTTCGGCGACGGATCAATAAAGAACTCAGGAAATGTTATGGAAAATGTGTTTGACAAAACTGTGAAAATTATGATATTAATTAGTTACATTTAATTATCAGAAGATTCGGATAATTATTTATTCTAATATAATGTTTACTTCCCTTTCAATACGCAAATCTTATATTATTTCAGGGTAATTTATGTTTTCACTATAATATTATTTTCATAGATTCACAATTCCGGCAAAAGGAGGTGTAAAATTGAGCAGCCAAAACAATGTGGTTAGCATTAATAGTGAAGCAGTCTTAATGAACAAGTTGACAGAGCCGGGAACAATTTCCCAATTGATCACCTTGCTTGATAATTTGGAGAAATTCAACGTACTGTTTGCAGCCATTGAGCAGTTTATTTCACGCAGTCCAGAAATGGCGGATTCCGTCAACAGAATGGTTGTGGCTTTGCGGGAAGAATTGCCAAGGAACAACTTCATCAGCAATATGCAAAAAAGCATCGAAACATTAACGCGTTTCCAAAATTTAATCAACTCCGAAGAATTCAAGAAAATTGAAGAAACATTCTTGAATGAAAGAACACTCAAGTTTTTAAGCAATTTATGCGACTCTGCGTCAGAAGCAGCTTCGCAAAAGGATTACAAAGGTTCAGGCAGCTCCGGCATTTTTGGATTGATGAAAGAACTGACAAACCCGGAAATTCAGCCTGCCATTCAATTTGTTTTGAATTTCGCAAAAGTACTTTCAAAGGAGCTTAAAAATGCATGAACTGTCTATTGCATTCAGCCTGGTCCAATTGGCGGCAGAAACTGCGGAACAAAATAATTTGAACAAGGTGGATGCACTTAGATTAAGGTTGGGAGTATTTTCTGGTGTTGTAAAGGAAGCATTGGAATTTTCCTTTGACATTGCAACAGAAGGAACAATGCTCGAAGGAGCACGTTTGATAATCGAAGAAATTCCGTTAAAAATTTTTTGCCCGCAATGTGAAAAAGAGTATGTGTTGCAAAATCCGGTTCCAATCAAATGCCCGGAATGCAACTCAGGCACTGATCAGATTTTAGAAGGGAAAGAAATTGAATTATATGAACTAATAGGTGGGGGTTAATATTGAGCCAAGCAATTGAACAGCCACGTATCGTCAAAATAAGAGAGAATGTTTTGAAGAAAAATGACATCCTGGCCAGAGATTTAAGAAAGCGTTTTCATGACCACGAAGTATACGTGGTGAACATTGTTTCCAGCCCCGGCTCCGGAAAAACAACATTGCTTACGGAAGTGCTGAGGCGCCTCAGCCAAAAATATAGCGTAGCGGCACTGGTAGGCGATTTGGCAACAGAAAACGATGCACACCGGCTGGAACAGAGCGGAGCAATGGTGAAACAAATCACAACTGGGACGGTTTGTCATCTTGAAGCCCAAATGATAGAAGATTCGCTCCGACATTGGAATTTAAATGAGCTGGATTTTTTATTCATCGAAAATGTCGGTAATTTAGTTTGCCCTTCCAGCTATGATCTGGGCGAAAATATGCGGGTTGTCTTATTTTCAACAACGGAAGGGGAAGATAAACCGGAAAAATATCCGACCATCGTCAACAGCGCAGATGTAGCCATCATTACAAAAATGGATTTGGCGGAAGCGGTGGATTTTGACAAAGAGATGTTTTACCAAGCAATCTATCATTCAAGACCTAATATGAAAGTTTTTGAAGTATCAGCAAAAAAAGATATGGGGATTGATGAATGGATTGATTTCTTAATAGAAGAAAAAATGAAAGCGTTTTAATGGGTTTGTTAGTAATAAAATTATACGCGATTTTGGAGGTGTGAGAGGTAAATGGTAAATGTGTTTTGGATTCATGGTGGAGCCTGCAATGGAAATACTCAATCGTTTCTGAATGCAGATGAACCTACCGTGATTGATTTAGTGACGGATTTTGGAATTAATATTCTTTACCACCATTCGGTCTCCATGGAATTCGGCTATCAAGTGAAAGGGATTTTGGACGACATCCTTGAAGACCGTACCGAATTGGACATCTTGGTTGTCGAAGGAACAGTCATTCAAGGCCCGAATGGAACGGGGCGCTTCGATACATTGTTTGAACGTCCTAAAAAAGATTGGATTTATGATTTGGCCCATAAAGCAAAATTTGTTGTGGCTATCGGGGATTGTGCATGTTGGGGTGGAATTCCTGCAACAAGTCCGAATCCATCCGAATCAACAGGATTGCAATTCTTCAAGGATAAACCTGGCGGATTTTTATCAACGGAATTCCGCTCACAAGCCGGTTTACCGGTGATCAACATTCCAGGGTGCCCTGCCCATCCGGACTGGGTGACGCAAATCCTTGTAGCCATTGCGACAGGCAGAACTTCAGATATTACATTGGATGAATATCACCGCCCTGAAACGTTCTTTAAAACATTCACTCAAACAGGTTGTACACGCGTTCAATATTATGAATATAAAGAACCGGTGGAAGAGTTTGGACAAGGAACGAGAAAAGGCTGCCTATTCTATGAGCAAGGCTGCCGCGGACCGATGACCCGTTCATCCTGCAACCGTATTTTATGGAACCGTCAATCTTCCAAAACAAGAGCAGGTATGCCATGTATCGGATGTACAGAACCACAATTCCCATTCTTTGACTTGGCACCAGGAACAGTATTCAAAACGCAAAAAATCTTGGGAACTATTCCGAAAGAAGTGCCAACAGGCATGGATTCATTAAGCTACTCAGCACATGCTGCCGTAGCTCGTACAGTGGCTCCTAAATGGGCAAAAGAAGATCTGTTTGTACCATGATAATTGGAAATTTTTGAAAGAATTAAGGAGGGGAGAATTTGGCACAGCAAACGATTAAAGTCCCTTCTTTAGGACGTGTAGAAGGGGATTTAGATGTCAAAGTTACGATTGAAAATGGTGTAGTAGTTGATGCCTGGACGGAAGCGACGATGTTCCGGGGATTTGAAAAAATATTGGTTGGCAAAGATCCGCAAGCGGGTCTCATCATGACCCCAAGGATCTGCGGTATTTGTGGTGGCAGCCACTTAACAAAGTCCGCCTATGCACTCGATACCGCGTTTCACACTGAAGTGCCGCCAAATGCCACTTTGGTGAGAAATATCGCGCAAGCGGTGGAAACGATTCAAAGTATCCCTCGTTGGTTCTATGCGCTATTTGCCATAGGGCTGACACATAAAAACTATCAATCATCGCCTTTATATGAAGAAGTGAATAGAAGATGGGCGCCATTTGTCGGTGTGAACTATGAAAAAGGCGTAACGCTTTCCGCCAAACCGGTGGAAATCTATGCGATTTTTGGCGGACAATGGCCGCACTCAAGTTTCATGATTCCAGGCGGCGTCATGTGTGCGCCAACCCTCTCGGACGTTACCCGTTCGATATCCATTATGGAACATTTCCGGAAAAACTGGCTGGAGGATATTTTACTCGGCTGTTCAATGGAAAGATGGCTCGAGAACAAAACATGGTCCGATGTGCTTGAATGGTTGGAAGAAAAAGAAGAGCACTATGAATCGGATTTGGGATTATTTATCCGATACAGTATGGATATTGGATTGGACAAATATGGGGCTGGTCCTGGCAAGTACTTGGCTGCAGGAAGTTTCCCAAATCCTGAGAAATATACTCACCCTACAATCGACTCGAGAAACGGTGCGTTGATCGCCCGTTCAGGCGTATATGACGGCGAGAACTACCATGATTTTGACCAAGCCCGTATCCGGGAAGACCATACGCATTCCTTCTATGAAGGAACAGGTTCATATCATCCGTTTGAAGGATTTACAAATCCGCTTGATCCTGAAGAAGGGGTAAAACAAGGAAAATATACATTCGCAAAAGCTCCGCGCTATTTATTGGATAGCGGCGAAACACCGCTGGAGGTCGGACCGCTTGCCCGCCAAATGATTGCAGGACGAGAAGGTGCGGAAGATTGGCAAGATTATGATCCGTTGATTTCCAACATTGTAAAAGAAATTGGACCGAGCGCTATGGTTCGCGTGTTGGCACGATTCCATGAAGCGCCAAAATATATCCGTTATGTGCAAAATTGGTTAAAACAAATTGACTTGAATGAAAAATTCTATGTGAATCCTGGCGAATTGATTGAAGGACGCGGTTTCGGAGCTACGGAAGCAGCCCGGGGATTCTTGGCGGATTGGATCCAAGTGAAAGACGGAAAAATTGAAAAGTACCAAATCATTACACCAACTGCATGGAATATTGGACCACGTGACCGTTTTGGCCAAAGAGGTCCGATTGAAACAGCACTGATCGGTACGCCAATCAAAAATCCGGAAGATCCGGTGGAATTGGCACATATTGCGCAAAGTTACGACTCCTGTCTCGTATGTACAGTTCATGCATATGACGGCAAAACAAACAAGCAATTGGCCAAATATCGGGTGACAAACTTCTGATTACACAGAAATGGACAATTTCAAAGAAACTTAAAATCTATTAGAAGAAAAATAATTAGAGGGCAATTTTATCATAAAGCCCTCTAATTTATTCATAAAAGTTTTATAGATGGAGGACAACATGATCACAATTATTGGCTGTGGGAATTTGATCCGGAAAGATGATGGTGCCGGCCCTATTTTGATACGAAAGTTATGGGATTTAGGCGTTCCTTCAAATGTGCGTTTGGCGGATGGCGGAACGGCAGGAATGGATGTCGTATTTCAAATCGGAAAAGCTGAAGAATTGATCATTATTGATGCTTGCACGACGGGAGCGGAACCGGGGACGGTCTTTGAAATCCCGGGGGAAGAAGTGGAAGCCATTCCGTTAGAAAACATCAATATGCATGATTTCCGTTGGGATCACGCCATTGCCATGGGGCGATGGTTATTGAAAAATGAGTTTCCAAAAAAAGTAACGGTCTATTTGGTTGAAGCCCAAGATTTATCATACGGTACGGGGCTTACACCGGAAGTGGAAGAAAGCGTGATGAAGTTGGCGAAAAAAATAATCAAAAAAGTATCAGGTGAAGAAATTGAAGTGTCAAATAACTGAAACAGGCTATTTGCAAATTCCCGCGGAAATCGCTCAACACTATTTCCCTACTGGCGCGATCATTGCCATTCTGCAAGGACAAGATTTGCTCATCATGCCGGTGAATTATGTAGGAGCCGGAGGATTGATTTTAAAATACCGCAATGCCAGAGGGGATCGTTCTGTTTTCATATCTGAATTTTTGCCGGATGATGTGGACTTTGGACCAAGAGATGTCCAATGGGATGAAGAGGCATTGGCACTTCGGATTCCACTATATTTAAACCAATGAGAAGTTTTGTAGCCGTTTCAGAGGGTAATTGATTTTAGGGGGGAGATGAACATGTTGAAACGTCAGCCAATTGGAGTATTTCCAGGTACAGCCGGATTCTTTTTATTGCCGCCGATCAAAAATGCGGACACCATCATGCCTTCTTTATTGCAAGGTTTTATTCCTGAACCTTGTCCAAAAGAATGGCAATTTTTTTTAGCCGCCATTCAGGGGGAACCTGTGGAGCGGGTTGATGAGTTGTTGCCTGACACCAAAGAAGGCCACTTTAATCGATTCATTTTATATCCTGAAAAATCCCATTACGAAAAAGCGAAATCCATGTTGGGCGGAGACTTGAGACTGCTTTTGGATGCGGTAGCCTGGCGTTTGAATATGAAGCAGGAACCTCCCCGATATGACGAAGATACGGCTGACGAGATCCGGGCATTCATTATGGCTACACATGCTTATGAAGCGTTTCAGAATAACAGCTGGACGAAAGGGATTCAATTGCTGGAAGAAGCCGCTCAAATTGTCAATGAAATTTCGCCCATCTTTTCGGCGCGGCTCTTAAGTGAAGTCGCCGCAACGAAACAATCATTGGGAATGGTCGACAATCAATTGGTTGAATTATATAAAACCGCTTTATCGCTGATCGAACGTTCACCCTTTGACGTTATGCGGGCAGAGCTGACCTTCCAGATGGGGACAGCCTACCAGGAAATAGCGGACAGAGGCAATAAAACCTATTATTTAGAGGCCATCAAATGTTACAACACGGCTTTGAAAACATATCGGAAAGAAACGTATCCTGAAAACTATGCCATGATCCATATGAATTTGGCGTTGTCTTATATAGCCATGCCGCCCAATGCCCATAACTACCACTTGAAAAATGCGATGGCCATTCAATCGCTCAGGGAAGCATTGCGTTATTTGGATAAAGAAAACCATACCGACTTATGGTGCAGTGCAACGATCAATTTGGCCAATGCCCTGCAATATGCAAAGTCTTCCCATATTGAAGACAACTTGTGGGAAGCTGTCGCCCTTTATGAAGATGTACTGAAGGTGCGTAAAAAGGAAACAGATCCTCATGGCTATGCGCGGCTCGTTGCGAATCAAGGTACAGCCCTCTCTCATCTAGGCGCATTCTCCAGTGCGGTGCCAAAATTGACTGAAGCGAAACAAATCTTTGAAGAACTGGGCGATCGTGAATCGGCAAAAGTGGTAGAGGACTTGTTACAGGAAATCAAGTTGAAACAAGAAGAACTTTCCAAAAAGTAGTGGAGGGAAACCGGTGAACGATTACGAAAAGCAATATTTCAATACGCTGTTGCAAATTGCCACAGAGCGGTTTGTAGAGCGGGCCGTCCAACGTTCGGAAGGGGTGGAAAATGCGTTACACCTTTTGCGCACGGATCCTTATGGCAATGGGGTATGGCTGGATAAATTCGTTGATGCTTTTTTTGAAGAATTTTTGCTCGATAATCCTGCAGGTTCATGTTTTATTCTACAAGCGCTCTCAAAACGGCGTTATGATCCGGAACAAGTTCTGCAACAAGAAGTAACGGTGGAAGCGATTGTAGAAAAAATGGCAAAGGGAGTATTTGAAGAGCTGTTAAAACAAAAAGCTGAAGAAGTGCTTGAACAGCATGCAGCTTTTGGGGGGTGAAGCCGATTGGGCACACAATCAAAAAGTGTGGAACAATTGACAGAGCGGATTGATCAAGTGTTAAGAGAGATACGGGAAATGGATTTTACTGACTACCAATTGAAAAAAATCATGGAGTTAAAGAAAGCCATTGAAGCGTTTCATGAAGATGCCCTTAGAAAGCTTGTAAAAATTGTCCGCTCAACGGATGAAGGAAAACAGTTGATGTTGGAGGCCATAGAGGATCCTTCTGTCTATGCGATGCTTTTATTGCATGGAATCATAAAGCAAAACCTGTATACAAAAGTCGCTGCGGTCATGGAAGAGATTCGGCCTTATTTAAATTCCCATGGCGGGGATATTGAATTGGAAAAAATCGATGGCAATGTGGTCTATGTGCGGATGCAAGGGGCTTGTTCAGGCTGCTCCTTATCGGCGGTGACATTGAAAAACGGCGTTGAAGAAGCCATCAAAGCACGGGTTCCGGAAGTCGAAAGAGTCGAGATGGTCAACGATTTATCTCCAGGGTATATGCCTTACAAACGGAACGTCGATGAAGAGGATTTAATGAATTCGGGGTGGAGAGAAGGCCCGAATGTCGACGAATTGGAAGAAAACAAGCCATACTACCTCACCATCGATGAAGTGGACGTGCTGTTAATCATCATAGACAACAAGATCATGGCCTATCGGAACCGCTGTCCACATCGGGGAATACCATTTACACAGGAGACGGTGGAACAGGAAGATCATATGGTTTTAATCGGACATGACAATACACTTCGCTTTGATTTGACAAATGGGGAATGCGTTACTGTCCCGCATATCCAATTGGAGCCGTTTCCTGTGCGAATTGAAAATAAGCAAGTGTGGATCAGGACCGGGAATTAACGAAATGTTGGGGGGATAAAAATGTGCTTGGCGATTCCAGGAAAAATTGTCGAGTTGCTGGATGATCAAAATCAATATGCGATGATTGATGTTTCCGGTGTGAAACGCAAAGTGAACATCAGTTTGATCAAACATGAAAATGTGAATGAAAACGATTGGGTGTTGATTCACGTCGGATTCGCAATGAATAAAATCAGCGAAGAGCAGGCGAAAGAGCAATTACAACTATTGCAGGAAATAGGAGAAGACAAGGAAGCGATGGAGGAAGTGAGAGGGTATCAGTTTGAATAAGTGGTACTAAATTTTTCTGATATTTTTTGGGGGGATTTAAATGAAGATGCGTTATATTGATGAATTTCGTAATCCTGATTTGATTAAGAAAACTTTGGAAGAAATTGAGCGTATCGTTGAGCCGGATGACCATTTTCGAATAATGGAGGCATGCGGAGGGCATACGTATTCGATTTTCCATTTCGGCCTTCAAGAACTGTTGCCAAAAAATATTGAATTTATTCACGGGCCAGGATGTCCCGTATGTGTTCTTCCCCCAGGGCGTGTCGATGAAGGATTGGAGATTGCATCCAAAAATTCCGAAGTGATTTTTACAGCGTTTGGGGATGTGATGCGCGTTCCAGGAAAAAAAGGTTCCCCATTAAACCATAAAGCGATGGGGACGGATGTACGGATGATTTATTCACCCTTGGATGCATTAAACATTGCGATCAAAAATCCGGATAAAAAAGTGATATTATTTGCCATCGGTTTTGAAACGACGGCCCCTTCCACAGCCATCACGGTTCTAAAAGCGAAAGAATTGGATATCGACAACTTTTTCGTCTATTCCAATCATGTAAAAATCATACCGGTTTTAAAATCCATTTTGGACCAGCCGAATATGAGAATTGACGGATTCATCGGGCCGGGGCATGCATCGGTTATCATCGGTGCCCATCCTTATGAAATCATTGCCAAGGAATATAAAAAGCCGGTCGTGATTTCAGGTTTTGAACCATTGGACATTTTGCAGTCCATTTTGATGCTGATCAAACAGCTGAAAAGCGGAGAATCCAAAGTGGAAATCCAGTATAAACGGGTTGTAATGGAAGAGGGAAATGTTTCCGCATTAGAAATCATCAATCAAGTGTTTGAAGATCGCCCTGCATTTGAATGGCGCGGATTAGGGGCAATCCAAAATTCCGCATTGAAGCTGAAACCGGAATTCGCCAAATGGGATGCGGAAGTTCATTTCAATGTCGAAAAAATCCACATTGAAGAAAACAAAGATGCCCAATGCGGGGAAATATTGAAGGGAATGCTGAAGCCGAATCAATGCAAATTGTTCGGAAAAGTGTGCACTCCTGACAATCCTGTCGGCGCTCTCATGGTTTCTTCTGAAGGGGCGTGTGCAACTTATTATAACCACCTGTATTCTACAATGAGTTCTTAAAAACAATATTTGAAAAATGTCGAGAAGGAGTAGTTGCCATGCTGAAAGAGAAGGTCGCTTTTAGAGAACCAACCATTCAACTTGCCCATGGAGCCGGCGGGAAGGCAAGCCGGAGATTAATTGAGGGGCTTCTGGTGCCGTATTTAAATGTAAAAGAATTGAACGATGCGGCCTATGTACAAGCGGATCAAACAAAAATCGCCTTTACAGCGGACAGCTTTGTCGTAAATCCTTTGAGATTCCCTGGGGGATCCATCGGGGAATTGGCAATCAACGGAACGGTCAATGACATTGCCATGGGCGGTGCGAAACCGCTGGCCATAGTTACAACTTTGATCATAGAAGCAGGCCTTGAAACGGAAATATTGGAATCGGAAATAAAAGCCATGCATGAAGCGGCGGAAAAAGCGAATGTGGCCATTGTCGGCGGCGATACAAAAGTGGTCGAACATCAAAAGGCGGACAAGCTGTTTATTACGACAGCAGGCATCGGGCTTGTGGACCCAAGAGTCAATTTATCAGCAAGCAGAGTCAAAAAGGGAGATAAAATCATCCTTTCCGGACCCATTGGTGACCATGGCATCACCATCCTTTTCGCCCGGGGAGATCTCGATCTGGAAGCGGATATCAAATCCGACACACGCTCAGTTTGGCCGTTTGTTTCCAAACTGATTAATGCGGCAGCACCGGGGCTAAAATGGATGCGCGATCCAACCCGTGGTGGAATGGCAACCGCATTAAACGAATTGGCAAGGGATGCCCAAGTGGCGATCATGCTTGAAGAAGAAGCCATCAAAGTGCATCCGGAAGTACGCGGCGCTTGTGAAATATTGGGGCTTGATCCGATGCATATCGCGAATGAAGGGCAATTTATCGCGGTTGTTTCAGAGGAATATGCGCAAGATGCATTAAAAGCCATACAGCAAGTCCCTGGAGGAGAACAGGCGGCCATTATTGGGGAAGTGTTTGAAAGCGATCGCCATATTGTCCTTTCCCGCTCTTCTTATGGTGGAACGAGGGCGATTGATATGTTGGTCGGTGATCCCCTTCCACGGATTTGTTGATCATCTGTAAATTATATGGAAAGAGAGTGATTGAATGACAACGCCTTATCGTACGATGACGACCTATACTTTTTTACCTGATACGGCCATCTGCGATGATTGTTTAAAAGAATTGTTTGACCCGGAAAGTAAACGTTATTTATATCCATATATCGGCTGCCCTAATTGCGGACCAAGATATGCGTTAATGAAAAATGTCCCATTTGAACGCCAAAATACAACCATGGCGGATTGGGAAATGTGCCCATCCTGCAAAGAGGAATATGAAAATCCGCAGAACCGCCGATATCATGCGGAATTAAACTGCTGTCCGCAATGCGGTCCAAACTATTATCTGTTTGAAAATGGACAACGTGTTGAAGGTGAAGAGATGTTCCGGCGGGTAGCCGAACTGTTGAATGCCGGGGAAACCCTTCTTGTGAAAAACAATGGCGGCTACCATTTAGTATGTGATGCCTTTAATGGCAAAGCGGTTCAAGTCATGAGAAATAAATTGGGCCGCCCACGAAAAGCCTTTGCCATCATGGTAAAAGATTTGGAGGCAGCAAAAGAAATTGTTCATTTATCTGAAAAGGAAGAAGAGATTTTACTATCGAAAAGACGTCCAATTTTGCTTGCCAAATCAAAGAATGAAGAATTGAGCTCCATCGTTGCGCCGAACAATACAGACATCGGCCTCATGGTGCCTTATACAGGATTGCAGCATCTTTTGTTCCACTTTGGCGCGCCGCGTTACATCGTGATGACGAGCGCCAACTATCCCGGAGAACCGACGATTCATAAAGATGACCAATTAACGGGATTGATGGAAGATTTCCAATGTGCGGCTTTGATCGGTGAACGTGAAATCGAGCGGAGCGTTGACGACACGGTATTGAAAGTGACGAAACTCGGAGCGGTGCCTTTCAGAAGATCCAGGGGCTATAACAACTTGCTGGATATCGCGTTGCCTTCTTCCCGCCCGATTTTAACGGTCGGCGCAGATTTAAAGAGCACCATTACACTGGTAAAAGACCAGAAAGTCGTTATGAGCCACCATCTTGGCGACATGACGAAATATGGCACACAGTTGAAGTTTGAACGGACAGTGAAGGATTATTTGGCCATCCATGGGGTGGACTTGAGCGAAACCATTATCGGTTATGATTTGCATCCGGAATACTTTACAACGAAATTCGCCCAAACATTGGAAGGCTGTCAACATGTCGCTGTGCAACATCATAAAGCCCATCTTGCCTCCATATTGGCGGTGAAAAATAAACTGTCGGAACGGGTTGTCGGCATTGTTTTTGACGGTGCCGGATACGGTGAGGACGGCGAAATTTGGGGCGGCGAAATTTTTGTAGGAAGTGTACAGGAAGGATTTACGCGGCGCGGCCATTTAAGAAAAGCGTCTTTGATTGGCGGAGATGCGGCAGCAACGTTTCCGCTTCAAGCTTTGGCAGGTTTTATAGGTGACTTTGACAAAGAGCTGCTGGATCGTTTGCAGCTTCCGGATTCATTCCATAAGGCATTGAAAATCAAGGAAAAAAATATTCGCACATTCCCGACAACATCCGTGGGAAGATTGTATGATGCGGTGGCCGCGTTATTAGGTTTCCACCTGGACAACTCCTTTGAAGGGGAAGCGGCTATAGGTTTGGAATACTTGGCGAGCCAATCACAAGTGGAAGAAGTGTACACATTCCCATGGACAGGGGAAGAGTTGGATTATCGCCCATTATTTGAAGAAATGATTCAATCAAAGCTGAAAGGCCAATCGCCATCAGTGATTGCAAGGGGATTCCATCGCAGTTTGGCCCAGGCGGTTGTGGATGTGATTCAGTCCCTTTGTGAAGAGTATGATACGAATTACGCCGTATTGTCCGGCGGGGTGTTCCATAATAGTCTGCTGGTTTCCGACATTTTCGATTTATTGGAAGGTTCAAAGATTGAAATTTTATATGATGATGAAGTTCCATTGGGCGACAATTGCATCAGCTTAGGGCAAGCAGCCATTCTTTCAGCAACAATCATTGAATAAAGGTGAGCGCTATGAAGGTTAATAATCGATTCCTACTTATGTCAGTGCTGATTTTTGCATGTTTCCTGCTGGTTGCATGCACATCCCAAGCTTCTGACTCAGAAACTGGCAAGAAAAAAGATAGTTTAGTATTGGCAATCGGCTCAGAACCGACCGATGGATTCGATCCGACGACAGGTTGGGGCAGGTACGGTTCCCCATTGTTTCAAAGCACCTTGCTTACACTGGACCGAAATTTCAATGTGCAGCCGGATTTGGCCGTGGACTATAGCGTGAGTGAAGATGGATTGGAGTGGACTGTAAAAATTCGCGATGATGTGAAGTTTTCCGACGGTGAGCCGCTGACAATCGAGGATGTGATATTTACCTTTGAAACGGCCAAAAACAGCCAATCAGTGGTGGACTTACAAAACTTAAAAAAGATTGAAAAACTTGATGCCCAAACAGTGAAATTTGTTTTAGAAAGACCCCAATCGACCTTTTTATACACATTAACAATGCTAGGAATTGTGCCGAAACATGCCTATTCTGAAAACTATCGGGAAAATCCAATTGGCTCTGGACCATATAAGTTAGTGCAATGGGATAAAGGGCAGCAGCTAATTGTCGAGGAGAATCCTTATTATTACGGAAAAAAATCTCCTTTTAAAAAATTAACATTCCTCTTTTTATCCCAGGATGCCGCATTTTTAGCGGCAAAAGCGGGACAGGTGGATATTGTATCCGTTCCGCCAAACTTAGCGAAAGAATCCATTTCTGGAATGAAGTTAATCGCCCTGGATAGTGTAGATAACCGGGGGATTATGCTGCCTTTCGTAAAACCGGGATACGATGCTGAAAAAGGAATTGAAATTGGGCATGAGGTTACATCGGATCTGGCCATTCGAAAAGCGCTGAATATCGGCATTGACAGGGACAAGCTAGTGGAAGATGTTCTTGAAGGATTTGGCACTCCTGCTTTTTCGGTAGCGGATAAACTGCCATGGTGGAATGAAGAGACCGTTTTTGAAGATGGGGATACAGAAGCGGCAGAACAAATTTTAATGGATGCCGGATGGCGGAAAAACGCGGATGGAATTTTTGAAAAAGACGGAGAGAAGGCAAGTTTTACATTGGTATATCCCGCCAGTGACCAAACGCGCCAATCGTTGGCCATTGCATTTAAACAAATGGCCAAAGAAATCGGCATTGAGGTCAACACGGAAGGCAAAAGCTGGAGCGAAATCGAGGAAGTTATGCATTCAACGCCAGTCGTTATGGGATGGGGAAGCCATGACCCGATTGAAATTTACCACCTGTACCATAGCAAATACCGTGGCCAAGGCTATTCCAATGCTAACTATTATTCGAACAAAAAAGTCGACCAATATATGGACCAGGCTATTCATGCTATAACGCCGGAGGAAGCTAATGAATATTGGAAAAAAGCCCAATGGGATGGAGAAACGGGCTTTTCTGCTTTGGGCGATGCTCCATGGGTTTGGTTGGTGAATCTTCAGCACTTATATGTTGTGAATGAACATTTGAATATAGGCGAACAGAAGATACAACCCCATGGACACGGATGGCCGATAACGGAATTTATTGCAGATTGGACATGGGAAGAGTGAGTATGGAAAGAAGGTAGAGGGCATTGCAACTCTTGAATATAGGAAAATTTATTCTATTGCGCACATTGAAATTTGCCATATTGCTATTTGCCGTTGTCTTGTTCTCTTTCATACTCGTCAGCTTCTCGCCTGTCGATCCCATCCAATCCTATCTCGGGGCGGAGATGATGGTGGTCAGCGAAGAGCAAAAGGAACAACTTGCTGAATATTTTGGTGTCGATGAATCAAAAACACAGCAATTTCTTAATTGGTTGAATATGTTTTTGCATGGGGATTTAGGCACTTCCCTATTGTACCGGCAAGAGGTGTTGTCCATCATTCAAGAAAGGTTTCTCGCCTCCTTTATGCTGATGGCCATTTCCTGGATTATCTCCGGCATTTTTGGCTACGCATTAGGTGTGATTGCGGGGATGAACGAAGGATCTTGGATGGACCGGGCAATCAAATCTTATTGTTTCATCCTCGCTTCCACCCCGGCCTTTTGGATAGGGATATTATTGCTGATTGTCTTTTCCATGTGGCTCGGCTTGTTTCCGATTGGTTTGGGGACCCCGATTGGGATGCTATCAGATGAAGTGACCTGGCTGGATCAAATAAAGCATATGGTGCTCCCTGCTTTGACATTAAGTATCATTGGCGTTTCCAATATCACCCTTCATACAAGGCAAAAAGTGATGGACGTTTTTAACACCGAATTTATACGATTCGCACGGGCAAAGGGGGAAGAAGGTTTCCGGCTTTTTGCCAGACATGGTTTGCGAAATACGTTATTCCCTGCCATTTCTGTGCACTTTGCCTCATTTGGAGAATTGTTTGGAGGGGCCATTTTAGCTGAACAAGTATTTTCTTATCCGGGTTTGGGACAAGCCATCGTCCAAGCAGGAATGAATAGTGATGTTCCCCTGTTGCTGGGAATCGTTGTATTTAGTACGTTGTTTGTGTTTATCGGCAATTTATTGGCCGATTTGTTGTATTACCTCATCGATGTACGGATGAAAAATGGTGAAACGATATGAAAAATCATTCCATTACAATTGGACTTGGAAATACGGTCCACCGCAAACGGGTGTTGATGAAATTAACCGTAACCGCATTGTTATTTCTGATCATTGCTTTTAGCGGTTTTTTGATCGGTGATGAGCAGATCGAGGCGAATATGAGTGAAAAAAATCTCAGCCCTTCCGTCGAACACCTTTTTGGAACGGATTGGTTAGGAAGGGATATGTTTTACCGCACATTTTTGGGTCTTCATTTAAGTTTGCAAGTCGGCTTGCTGGCGGCAACGATCAGTACATTAATAGCCCTTATCTTCAGTTTGTTATCTTCTATAAACAAATTTTTCGATGCAATTGTAACAGGTCTTATCGATTTGTTTTTAAGCATCCCCCACCTTGTGGCTTTGATTTTAATTGCCTTTGTATTAGGTGGAGGAGTAAAAGGCGTTGTGGTTGGCATCGCTCTTACCCATTGGCCTTCGCTGACACGGGTGTTGCGTGCGGAACTGATGCAAATCAAATCGGCCGAATATGTACAAATATCTAAGAAATTAGGAAAATCCCGTATGTGGATCATCAGGCGGCATTTCTTACCGCAATTGATCCCCCAATTATTTGTAGGATTTATATTATTGTTTCCACATGCCATATTGCATGAATCGGCCGTCACCTTTTTAGGATTTGGCTTATCGCCTGAACAGCCGGCCATTGGCATTATTTTATCGGAATCAATGAAATATTTGACGACCGGCATGTGGTGGCTTGTGCTGTTTCCCGGATTATCATTGATTTCAATGGTTGTCATGTTTGATGTGTTGGGAAATAACCTGCGAAAATTATTGAATCCGAATTGAGGAAAGGATTTAATCAATGAACATAGTTTATGAACTGAAACATGAAACAAATGAAGAGATAGAGAAAGTGCAAACCCATTTTTTGCTGGAAATAAAAAACATGTCTTTAACGATTGAACGGTTTAATAAAGGGTTTGCCCGTGAACGTTTGTATGCCATAAGGGATTTTCATTTACAGATTCAACATGGAGAAGTGGTGGCCGTTGTTGGGGCGAGCGGGTCAGGCAAAAGTTTGTTGGCGGATGCCATTTTGGGGATTCAGCCAAAAAATTCTGTGATTGAAGGTTCGGTGAATTACGAAAATCAACCGCTGACCGAGAAAAGGAAAAAACGGCTGCGCGGCAATGACATCATGCTTATTCCGCAAATGACCAATGCTTTGGATCCGTTGATGAAAATTGGAAAGCAAGTAAAAGCATTGGTGAAACAGAAAAATAAGCAAAAAACGGTGGAAGAAATATTCCGGAAGGTGGGATTGGATCCGGAGATATATCACCAAATTCCTTCCGCATGTTCAGGCGGGATGATTCGCAGAATTTTTATCGCCATGGCATTGGCAAGTGAAGCGAAGCTGATTATTGCGGATGAACCAACCAATGGATTAGATGCGGAAGCGCTTGACGAATTGTTATTCCAATTAAAAATGTTGGCAAGGGATCATCGGGGTGTGGTCATGATTACCCACGATTTGGAAGCGGCAATGAAAATCGCAGATAAAATTGCGGTGTTCTATGCGGGGGAAACGGTTGAAATTGTGGACAGAAAATATTTGAAGAAGGGCGGGAAATTCCGTCATCCTTATTCAAGGGCGCTTTGGAATGCATTGCCGCAAAACGGGTTTATTCCTATTGAAGGTTCACAGCCTTCCCCTGCAGAAGAGCTGGCAGGCTGTTCCTTTGCAGATTGTTGTCCAATCGCGACGAGAAGATGCAGGGCGGAAAAGCCTGAATTACAAAAGATCGGAAAATACGAGATGGTAAGGTGCTTTTATGCTTAAGTGCAAAAATATCAGTTTCCAGTACAATCGTTCAACATGGCTGTTTCGAAACGTTAATTTTGCGTTGGAACGGGGCGAAATCGTCGGCATGTTCGGCAAAAGCGGTTCTGGAAAGACGACCCTTGCGAAAATCATGGCGAACTACCTTTCCCCTGCTGAAGGGGAAGTCATTATTGACGGAGAAAAGAGCGTTTTTCCAAAAGTTTATCCGGTGCAGTTGATTTGGCAGCATCCTGAACAAGCCATCAACCCAAAATGGAAGCTGTCGGAAACAATCGAGGAAGTGGAGGAGCTGGATAAAGAAATCATTGATATCCTTGGTATAAAAAGAGAGTGGTTCAATCGCAGGCCCCATGAACTCTCCGGCGGCGAGCTGCAAAGGTTTTGCATTGCCCGCGCCTTTCATCCCGATACCCGGTATATTATTGCCGATGAAATTACCAGCATGTTCGACGCCATTACACAGGCGCAAATATGGCATGCCCTCATTCGGCTTGTAAAAGAGCGGAATATCGGAGTATTGGCCATCAGCCATCACATTTCCCTGCTGGAACGAATTAGCGATCGCATCATTGATTTTAATCAATTAAAAAGCTGTCCGATGTAAATGTTTCGGACAGCTTTTACAATTTAGTATTAGTTGGAAAGAACTTTTTCCAGGTGTTTGATGGTTGGTGTCAAATTTGCAAAGAAATAGGCTTCGCGCAATCGGCGGGAAGGGTCGCAACCTTGCAAATACCCGGCGCTTCCGTTATGAAGCATGCTTGCTTGTGTGGCTTCCAATGTTGAATAGGCCGTTTCCAAGCGAATTTTTGCGATTTCTTTCCAGTGAAAAGACTCTTTTTTCAGTAATTGCTCGAGTTTCTCTTCAATTTGATGGATGGTTTCTTCAATATCACTTGCTTGTGTCGGCAAGAATTGATTGCACCCATTTTGTCTTGATTTCACTTTATGAATGGAATCAGTAGAAGCTTTCATGATACCGATGCCCAATGGGATTTGGTATAGAATGAATTTCGGACGAATCAGCTCGACAAACTCGTCGGCATTTTCCGCAAGCACATACTCATTTGGAATAAATACTTGATCGAATTGACAAGCATATGTGGCGCTGCCATTTACGCCTAAAAAACCGGCCTTTTCTTTGAGTTTTAGCCCTTTGGCATTGCATGGAACAAGAAACATCACCCGTTTACTTTCACTGACGCTCGCGATGGTGCCAAACCAATGGCTCTCCTCCAAATTTGAAACAGCCGGAAGAACGCCGGAAAGAATGTAGCCTCCGTCCGTTTCCTCAGCACATAAATGCAATTTTTCGAGCCCGGCATAATATTTCATTGGATTGGATAAGCCTGTGGCAGCCAAAAGTTCCCCATTTTCAAATAAAGGCAGTAAACGGTTTTTGATGGTCGAATTGTTTGTATTCCGTATATACGTCAATCCGGCAAGGTGACACCAAAGGCAAAATGCCGTAGTCATACAAACTTTCGCCGTTTCTTCCACCAACTTCATTTCTTTTAGAAGGTATTCTGTTTCCGTTTTGCCTTCCGACCGGAAAAATCCTTCTTTTCCGAGCTCCAGCAAATAATCCCTCGCGTAATAGGCTTCCGTATCAATTTTCTTTACAAATGGTTTCAACTTTTGTTCGATGATGCTTTCCAGCAACGGTTTTTCCACTAAGCTTTTCGTCAATGGCTTTCACCTCTACAACCCTTTCCATTGAAGGTAAAATAAATTATAATAAAACAAATAATTCAGACTAGTTTAGTAAGTTTAAGGTTATTTTATTATACCTTGTATAAAAAAACAACTGAAAATTAAAAAAAGTAGCAAAACCATTGATTGGTTTGCTACTTGGAAAGGATGGGCAAAACATTTACTCGTTAGGCAAAATTTCTGTAATGGAATCGATCGGTGTTTGAACGGCTTTACGGGCGCGTTTTACAGCTTCTTCATCCGGCGCATCGTAGAAGCATAAGCATTTTGTCATATCTTCGCATACATAAGTTCTTGAGAATTTCACTTCCGGCACTTCTTGATAATGTACAGAGTTTTTCTGTTTTCTGGCAAGGTATTGATCCATCGTAATATCTTCCGGGATATTCCATTCAACTAAGTAGTTGACAACTTCATTGCTTTTCTTTACTTCTTCCAAGTCTTTACCAACCAGGCGGACTTGTTTGACAAGTTGAACCGGGATGGAAAATTCTCTTAACACATCAGTAAAATTGGTGCGTTTTTCGCCTTCAAAGATAAAAAATGCACGAGTGAAATCTTTTGATACTTGCAATTCAATTAAAGAGGCATTGTTTACTGCCAATTTTTCCTGCAGTGACTTTGTAGTCTGATTCAATTCATCTTTTGTAGATACAATTCCTTTTAAGGAAGATTCAACTAAATATAATCCCATAAATAAACCCCTCGCTTAAATTTAATTTTTAGTTTTCCGGTAAGGTTATAATATTATACTTAGTTAAAAAAATCAACTTTGTATATAAAATTATTTTTATGTTAAACTGGGAAAACGGAGGTAGACTGAATATGGAAACAAAAACTCGATACGATATCCCTTGCAATATTGCACAATCGCTGAATATCATCGGCGACAGATGGACGCTGCTGATTATTCACGAAATTTTATCAGGACATACGTTATTCAACGAGATCAAAAAAGGTCTAAAGGGGATTTCTTCCAATCTTTTATCTGAGAGGCTGAAATATTTGGAACAACAAGGAATAGTGGAAACCGAATTATATTCGGAGCACCCACCCCGCTATTGCTATAAATTGACGGACAGCGGAAAAGATTTGGAGGATGTTTTTAATGCCTTCATTATATGGGGAAGCAAACATTTAAAAAAATGCTATAAAAAAATTGTTGATGAAGAAACAGGCGATGAGATAGAAATTGGATATTATTCAAAAAGAACCGGAGAGCGGGTAAATAAAATTGCTGTCGTTCCGGTCAGCGATCCTGCTGAAAATGAATAAGCCAAAAGCTGACAATAGGTGGATGGGGTTCACAAACCCTATCACTATTGCCAGTTTTTTTATGAAAAGGGATGTTTTCAAAAAATTCTTAAAGGTAGTTGAAAAATATTACAAAGTATAATAAAATAACTTAAAATTACAAAACTAAGTAATCTTATATACATTTATGATTTTGAAGGTGGGAGGTGGATGGGATGGTTCTGGATCGGCAACCAATGATTCAAATTCATCAAGTGAGTAAAAGCTTCAAAAAGAACAAACAAGATGTACAAGTATTAGACAATATATCTTTTACTGTTCAAAAAGGGGAAATCATCTCCATTTTGGGGGAAAGCGGCTGCGGAAAAAGCACCTTGTTGAATATCATCGGCGGATTTGAACAAGCGTCTGGCGGGGAAGTATTGTTAGATGGCATAAAAGTCAATGGGCCGAGTAGAAAATGCATTATGCTGTTCCAAAATTACGGTTTGCTCCCTTGGCGGACCGTGTTAAAAAATGTGGAGCTGGGGCTTGAAAAATCAATTAAAGATAAAAAAGAAAGAAAAGAGAAAGCGTTGCACTATATTCAATTAGTTGGGTTGCAAGGGAAAGAAAATATGTTTCCACATGAATTATCCGGCGGTATGCAACAAAGAGTGGGAATTGCAAGAGCCTTGGCCCTGCAACCGGAATTGATATTGATGGACGAACCTTTTGCTGCTTTGGATACATTTAATCGCTATTATTTGCAAAATGAATTGCTTCGTATCCAGGAGCAGGAAAAAACTACGATGATTCTTGTCACCCATGACATTGATGAAGCCATTTATTTATCCGACAGAATTTTTATTATGCATCCGAATCCCGGAAGAATCCATAAAGAAATCAAGATCCATCTGACGAAACCCCGGGACCGGAGCAACGGAGATTTTCAGTATTATCGAAACATTGTGTTTAAAGAATTCCACTTCAGCAGACCTGAAACTTTAATTGAGTTCAATATTTAATTTTTGCAAATGAAAAAATAGATTGGATGGGTAGTCATGAAACGAATTAAAAAAGGGTTATTGTTTGTTCTTGCAACGATTCTTCTATTAAGTTTATATGCTTGCAATTCTGAAGGAGAGAATTCATCTGCAACAAGCGGAAATGGAAAGAAAACGATCAAAATCGGTTATTTGCCAATAACACATGCGGTGCCATTATTTGTGGAAAAAGAACTGGAAGAATATCAAAACTTTAATTTGGAGCTCATTAAATTTGGTTCTTGGACTGAGCTTTCCGATACTTTGAATACAGGCCGCATTGATGGGGCATCCATGCTAATTACTCTTGCCATGAAAGCAAAGGAACAAGGCATTGATTTGAATGCTGTGGCATTAGGACATCGTGATGGCAACGTGGTGGTTGTCTCCAAAGATATTAATCAAGTTGCAGATTTAAAAGGAAAAAGTTTTGCCATTCCGCATAAATTCTCGACTCAAAATATATTACTTTATCAATTGTTGAAACAAAACGGTTTGAAATATGAAGATGTAAATGTTGTGGAATTGCCGCCTGCGGAAATGCCGGCCGCTCTTTCTGAAGGGAGAATATCCGGCTATGTGGTGGCAGAACCATTTGGCGCCGTATCCGTCTCCCTCGATAAAGGAAAGGTGCTTTATCAAGATAATGAAATTTGGAAAAACTCCATTGACTGTTCATTAGTATTGCGCAAAGAGTTTATTGAACAGGAAAGCGAACTCGCACAGGAATTTGTGAATTACTATATTGCGGCGGGCCATGCTGCTGAACAAAAAGATGCGCATGTGAAGGACATGTTATCCAATTATTTGAATGTGGAACAAAATGTGCTTGATTTGTCTTTAGAATGGATTTCTTACGATGATTTAAAAATCAATCAGGAAGATTATGAAGAATTGTCTAATCATCTGGTGGAAATGGGACTCTTCGATAATCCTCCGGCATATGAAGACTTTGTTAATAATTCTTTTATAGAAAAAGCGAAGTGAGAGAATGAAGAACTATAAATTTTTCATTAACGCCATTATAGGATTTGCCATTTTAATTGGGGTTTGGCAGTTTATTGTTGTAGCGGGCGATTACGAAGCCGCTTTGTTTCCACCGCCTTCTTTAGTGTGGGAAGGAATTGTATCTTTAATTACTGACGGAACATTATTGGTTCATTTGCAAGTAAGTTTATTGCGTTTCATTTCCGGTTATCTATCAGCGGTGGTTGTAGCCATTTTATTGGGACTGGTTCTTGGAAGAATTCCTTTATTATGGGGCGTGATTGACCCAATCGTTCAAGTGTTGCGTCCTGTTTCTCCGATTGCCTGGTCGCCGTTTATCGTGCTTTGGTTTGGGATTGGGAATATTCCGGCCATTGTCATCATCTTTATTGCCGCTTTTTTCCCGGTATTATTGTCCACTGTTGCAGCGGTAAGAAAGGTGGAACCTACTTATTTGAAAGTGGCCCAAAACTTTGAAATTAAGAAGTTCGAAATTTTGAGAAAAATTATTTTCCCGGCTGTTTTTCCGTATATTGCCAATGGCCTCCATATCGCGGTAGGAACGGCCTGGATCTTCTTAGTATCCGGTGAAATGGTTGGCTCCCAATCAGGCCTTGGCTATTTGATTGTCGATGCGCGAAATTCCATGAGATTGGATTTGGTGATGGCGGGTATTGTGTTTATTGGGGTGGCAGGTTTCATTTTGGACCGGGCAGTTGGCTTGTTTGAAAGCTGGATCAACCGTATTTGGGGAAGACAAAGTGCATAAAGTTTCCCCATTTCTAAGAAAAAAAGCTCAATTTCTTCGCTGCAGGCAAGAATTTGGGCATTTTTTTTTTGAAAAGAGAGGATTTTCCCTTGCTGCATCGAAAAATACATTCACAAAGTTTACGAGGGGGGAGAGAAATGCGTCTAGTTTCCATTTGTCCAAGCAATACGGAACTTGTAGGCTATTTAGGTTTGGCATCTTCTTTAGTCGGGGTGGATGATTATTCTGATTGGCCGAAAGAAATTGAACAATTGCCGCGATTAGGCGGAGATTTAAATATTGATATAGAAAAGGTGGAAGAGCTGAAACCGGATTTAGTATTAGCTTCCCTTTCCGTCCCTGGAATGGAACGGAATATTGAAGAACTGGAAAAACGGAAGATTCCGTATCAAATTGTGCCGAATCCAAAAACCCTTGCGGAAGTCGGGGAAACTTTACTATGCGTTGGTGAAATGACAAATACAGAGGATGAGGCAAAGAGGATTTATCAAAAATTTATGGATATGCTGGAGAAGTACCGGAAATTATCTCAACAAGTTGAACACAGGAAAACCGTTTATTTTGAATGGTGGGCCAAGCCGATTTTTACGCCCGGTGCGACAAATTGGTTGACGGAATTGGCTGAACTTGCTGGGGGAAAAAATATATTTGAAGATTTTCAAGAGGCCAATGTTCAAACAGAATGGGAAGAAGTAAAAAAGAGAAATCCGGATGTGTTTTGCATTGCATGGGTAGGTGTTGAAACAGAAAGAGTGAATCCAAAAGTGATAATGAAGCGCCCAGGAATTCAAGAAATGAAAAGCATTCAAAATAACGAATTTTATATATTGGAAGAGGCCTTATTTTGCCGTCCTTCTCCAAAACTGTTGCAAGGATTATGCAAGTTGGCGGCCCTTTTGCACCCGCAAATCTTTCCTCCTTATGATGGAAAGGATCCATTGCTTGGTGAAGAAGAAAAAGAAAATTCTTTATAGTATACTTTGGGGAACGGAAGGGGATTGGATATATCCTCGTTTAGAAGGAACTGTCCGAAACAGTTCCTTTTTTTATTGGTCTTGTAGGATTAGATGGGAAGATTTTGGCTACCATTGGTTTTGAAAACAAATTTTTTGGGTAAGTCGCAAATAAATAAGCTTTGGAGATTCATTCAAACAAGGAAGGTAATGAGAGCGATGAAGGGAATTAAAATGTTTGTCATATTCGTCGGGTTTGTGTTCATATTATCCGCTTGTTCGCCCAAACAACCTCCGAAAGCCGTGGAAACCTCTTCGGGCAATAATCTGGAAGTCATTGCGAGCAATCTTCAAATACCATGGTCCATTGACAAGTCAGGAAACACTTTTTATTTATCGGAGCGGGTCGGAAATGTGGTGAAAATTGAAAATGGGCGGGTGGAAAGGCAGTCCGTCAATTTGGAAAAGCCCCTTTCCACAGCATCAGAAGCCGGTTTGTTAGGATTTGTCTTAGCCCCCGATTTCCAAGAGTCCAACAAGGCATTTGCATACTACACTTATACGGATTCCAAGGGGCAAATTAATCGCATCGTCCGGTTGAGGCTGGAAAATGATTCATGGGTTGAGGAAGAAGTGTTGCTCGATCACATACCGAGCGGGCCGGTTCATCATGGCGGAAGGCTGAAAATTGGCCCGGATGGCAAGCTTTATGCGACAGCCGGAGACGCATTGCAGTCATCCATCGCACAGGATGTAAATGCCCTTGGAGGGAAAATCTTAAGGCTCAATTTGGATGGTTCCATTCCTTCAGATAATCCTGTTCCGAACTCTTATGTTTACAGTTTCGGCCACCGCAACCCCCAAGGGCTCGCTTGGGCACCGGATGGAACCCTTTATGCAAGTGAACATGGAAATAGTGCCAATGATGAAATCAACCGGATTGAGCCGGGGAAAAATTACGGCTGGCCGGTCATCGAAGGGAAAGAGGAAAAGGAAGGCATGGTTTCTCCATTGTTTACATCCGGTTCCAATAAAACATGGGCGCCTTCGGGGATGGTCTATACAGATGGGAAGTTGTATGTTGCGGCATTACGGGGGGAAGCGGTGTTGGAGTTTGATTTAAACGCAGGAACAACAAAAGAAGTGATCAGCGGTTTGGGGCGGATTCGGGATGTATTCATTGAAGGGGATAATTTATACTTTGTAACCAATAATACGGATGGCCGGGGAAAACCGGGGGAAAATGATGACAAACTTTATCGAATGGCTTTATCAGAATTAAAGCCATAATGAAAAAAGGCTGTTGAAAAAGCGCGCCGCTTTCTAAACAGCCTTCCATTTTGCCGTCCGTCTTAAGATCGTTGATTCTCCATGATTTGTTGCATGTATTGATTGGACTCTTCCAAAGTCGTCATTGTATTCATCATTGAACATGCCGCGTCCAGGATAGGGAAAGCAAGGGCTGCACCGGAACCTTCGCCTAGCCGCATGTTCATGTTTAACATCGGCTCCAATCCCAATAATTCGCTGGCGATTTTTGCCCCAGGTTCTTCTGACATGTGGGATGGAATAATGTAATCCTTCACTTTTGGTTCCAATTGATAAGCGATTAATGCGGAAACAGTGGAAATAAAGCCGTCGATCACTACCGGAATGCGGTTGGCTGCGGCACTTAGCACGACACCGGCCATTCCGCCCAATTCCAATCCGCCCACTTTCGCCAAAACATCAATTGGATCATCAGGATTTGGTTGATTGATTTCTATTGCACGACGAATTACATCAATTTTATGTTGAATGCTATCGACACCCGCCCCCATTCCGGTTACTTCACCAGGGTCATAGCCAAAAAGAGCCGCTAAAACCGCACTGCTTGCAGTGGTATTGCAAATGCCCATTTCCCCGGTTGCTAAAACGTTGACCCCTTGTTTTACTTGATCATTGGCCACTTCGATGCCCACTTCAATGGCCCGGATGGCTTCTTCCCGTGACATAGCCGGTTCTTTGGCCATATTCGCAGTACCGTATCGTACTTTTTTATTAATCACGCCAGAAGTTTCCGGCAAATCGGCATTGATGCCGACATCGACAGAAACCACTTTGGCTCCTGCCGCTCTTGCAATGGCGCACACACCGGTAAACCCTTTGGCGAAACCAATGGACTGCATCACCGTTACAATTTGAGGGTTATTGGATACATTTTCTTCATAGACACCGTGATCGGCAGCCAATGATATAACCGCTTTATTGGATACATCCAGCTCCAGTTTTTCCGTAATCCCGGCAAGTTGTACCGCGATTTGTTCCAATTTTCCTAAACTGCCTGGCGGTTTGCAAAGGGCATCCACTTTTTCCCTCGCCTGTTTCATGATTTCTTTGTTTACTGGTTGAATAGCTTGCAATGTTGATTGCAATAGTTCCATTTCAATTCCCCCATCAATTAATTTTTTCAATAATAAATAAAAGTCTGCAGTTTATTGGCATGCCAAATAAACTACAGACTTTACCATCGTACTGTATGTTTCAAGTAATCAGGCAGGTCTCCTGGCTCAGGTTCATCGCAACTATGGGCCTTCCCAGTTTCCCAGTGGCATATTCCATATTGCTCCCCCATACAGTGGTGGGTCCGCTAAAGATTCTCACTTTATTCCCTATTCTCCCATAAAGGGCACCTAATTACGTGGATATTCTTTTTCTAAATAATGTATGATGAAAATAAAGTTTCGTCAAGATATTTTAAATCTTTTGCATGAAAAGTAAATTGAACGTTGGAATCGGTAGAAGCTGATTGGTTTGACGATCATCTATACAGTTGTATACAATTTGGGTGGTCATCTGTAAACATATGTATACATAGTTGCTGATACAAAGGTGGAGAAGGAGTTAGAACATGCATGCAGCGATAAAACTTTCAAAATATTTGAAGCCCTATAAGCATTTTGCGATATTGGCGCCAATCCTCATGATATTGGAAGTGGCAATGGATTTGATCCAGCCGACCATTATGCAAAAAATAATCGACGAAGGGATCGCGACAAAGGACCCAACACATATCATGGTGATGTTTGCTGCAATGATGGTATGTGCAATTATAGGATGGTTTGGAGGGGCGGGCTGCACGTATTTCAGTTCGAAAGCGGCCGTCAACTTTGCATCCGATATTCGGGCAGATTTATATGAAACCATCACCTATTTTTCTAACAGCAATAAGGACAAATTTACGTTGGGGAAACTGATTACGAACTTGACCAATGATGTGGAAATGCTGCAAAGGGCGTTAAACATGCTGTTGAAAATATTTGTCCGGGGCCCTTTCATGTTTGTCGGGGCTGTCGTGGTCGTCTTCTTTACGGCAAGAGATTTATTTTCCGTATTATTTTTTGTTGTCCCTGTCCTGATCGTCTGTTTATATGTGTTTATTAAATTATCGATTTCATTATTCCGGAAAGTCCAGGAAACGATCGATGTTGTGAATACCCGTGTACAGGAAAATTTATCAGGCATCCGTGTCATTAAAGCCTTTAACCGCATGCGCCATCAAGTGAAGCAATTTGCAGGTGTCAACGAAGAATTGGCGAAGCGCAATATGACCGCCGATCAAGTCATTGCCGCATTGACGCCGATCACGCAGTTTGTTGTCAATATCGGGATTGTTTTGGCGCTTATGCTCGGAGTAGTAAAGGTGGAAGCGGGCGCCATTGAAATCGGGGTCATTGTGGCCTTCATCAACTATTTGATGATGATCATGAACGGACTAATGAGCTCCAGCAACGTACTCATTCAAATCGCACGGGCCATTCCGAGCGCGGAACGTGTCGTTGTCGTGTTGGAGGAGCAGCGGGATATTATAAACGCGGAAAATCCGGTGAAAAAAGAAATCCGAGGAGATGTGCGATTTGAGAATGTAAGTTTCTCTTATAACAAACAGGTGGAACCGGTGTTAAAAAATATTACCTTTGAAGCGAAAGCGGGCAGCACGGTAGGAATCATCGGCATGACCGGCAGCGGGAAATCCACATTGATCAAATTGCTTGCCCGTCTAATGGATGTGGATGAAGGAACGATTTACATCGATGACATCCCGATCCGGCAATATGACATTGAAACATTGAGAGGCTCATTGGCTTTTGCACCTCAAAAAGCAACATTGTTTTCCACAACAATTGAAGAAAACTTGAAATACGGAAAAAGTGATGCAACAGAAGAGGAAATTCAAGAGGCACTGGTCGCATCGAATGCTTATGAGTTTGTGGAAAAACTGGATAAAAAAACACAACATGAATTGACCCAAGGGGCAACCAATTTATCAGGGGGTCAAAAACAACGGTTGGCCATGAGCCGTGCATTAATCCGGAAACCGAAAATTCTGGTTTTGGATGATACAACTTCAGCAGTGGATAGTATTACGGAAAAAGTGATCCGAAAAAATATGAAGGAAGCGCTTGAAGGAAGCACGAAGTTTATCGTTTCATCTAAGATTTCTTCGATTAAACATGCCGATCTCATCCTGGTTTTGGAAGATGGACGCATTGTGGCACAAGGAATCCACGAAGAATTATTGAAAACAAGTGAACATTATAGAGAAATTGTTGCAACTCAAGTTGAAAAGGGAGGTGTGCTCTATGAATAGATTGCAGGAATCCCTTTCCGGCAGAGGCCGTGGTCCGGGCAGGGGTCATGGGCCGGCTGCAAAGGCAAAAAATCAAAAGGCCACCCTCAAACGGATTTGGAGTTATTTAAAGAAACAAAGGATAAGCATTATCAGCGTCATTTTTCTTGTTGTGATTACATCCATATTAAATATTTTAGGACCTTTTATGATTGGATACATTATCGACCATTATATTTTGCCTCTCGATATAAAAGGGACTGTCCGAATGGGACTATTGCTTGCCGCCATTTTCATTTCATCTTCCCTTTTAACTTGGTTGCAAACCTTTATCATGATTCGGGCATCATTAAAAACCATTCAAAATTTGAGGCTTGAGCTGTTTGAAAAATTGCAGTCATTGCCCATTCCGTTTTTCGACCAAAAACAGCAAGGCGATTTGATGAGCCGTATGACAAACGATATCGACAATTTGAATTTCGCCCTTTCCCAAAGCGTTATTCAAATTATATCGTCTATATTATCGCTTGTTGGAACAGCCATTGCGATGTTGTATTTAAATTGGATTCTGGCGATTGTGACTCTTCTTGTGATTCCATTAATTGTTTTCGCGACAAAGCAAATTATCAAACGGAGCAGCGTGAATTATCGGAATCGCCAACGGGATTTGGGAAATCTGAATGGATATATTGAAGAAACAATCTCCAATTCGGAAATTGTGACTCTTTTCGGGAAAGAACAACAGACGATTCAACAGTTCGGTCAAGCAAATGAAAAACTGCGCCATTCCGCGATGCGCTCAGAAATTGTATCCGGTTTGTTGGGTCCGACGAATAACTTTATCAATAACCTTGGGCAAGGATTAATCATTGGAGCAGGTGCGGTTTTGGCGGTGAACTCCCTTGTTTCGGTGGGGGTGATTGCCTCTTTCTTAACTTATGCAAGACAATTTTTCCGTCCAATCAATCAATTATCGAACTTATTGAACACCTTTCAATCGGCCATCGCCGGTGCAGAAAGGGTATTTGAAATATTGGATGAACCGGTTGAAGTGATGGATTCCCCACATGCCCTTCCCAAACGTCCATTGGAAGGAAATGTGGAATTCCGCAATGTCAGTTTTCATTATGTAAAAGATAAGCCGGTATTAAAAAATCTTTCTTTTAAAGTGAATGCCGGTGAAATCGTTGCCCTTGTCGGTCCGACGGGTTCAGGAAAAACAACGATTGTCCAGTTATTGAGCCGATTTTATGATGTGACAGGCGGGGAAATCTTGATTGATGGTGTGAATATAAAATCCTATTCCATGGAACATTTGCGGGATTCCATTGGCGTCGTGCTGCAAGATACCTACTTATTTTCCGGAACGGTGAGAGAAAATATCCGGTTCGGGAAACTGGATGCGACGGATGAAGAAGTGGAAAGGGCGGCAAAAATCGCATATGCCCATTCGTTTATTAAATATTTGCCGGAACAATATGAAACCATCATCGAATCGGGCGGCAAAAACTTGAGCCAGGGACAAAGACAACTCATTGCCATTGCCCGGGCCATTTTAAAAGACCCCGACATTTTAATTTTGGATGAAGCGACTTCCAGCATCGACACAATGACCGAAGTGCATATCCAGAAAGGATTAAATAATTTGATGAAAGGCCGTACCAGCTTTGTCATTGCCCATCGTTTAAAAACCATCGAAAGTGCCGACCGCATATTGGTCATTAAAGATGGGGAAATTGTTGAGCAAGGAAACCATGAATCCTTAATGAAATTGAATGGATTTTATGCCCAATTGCAAAAACAATCCCTTCAAGGAGAAGACCTTTAAAAATGGCTGCCCCCTATATATCTTTGGGGCGGCTTTTTTTAATGAAGGGAGAAATACTTGTTGCAACTTGTTCGGGTTCATTTGCAACCGTTTTTTTATATTAACGATGAGAAACGTGCCATCGTCGAATCTAGAAAGATTTACATTAAAAGATATCAATATTCTTTACTCATACAAGCCCTCCTTCCAGCGTATAGTAGTGCAAAAGGTTGCAAAAGGCGGTGTAGTAGATTTGAAACGATGGATTGCACTAATTGTCATTTTGCTCTGCTGTTTGTTGGTGGTGATGTATGAGACAAGCGCGTCAGATAATCGATTTTTCCTTCCGGAGCCACTTGGAGGGGTGAGAATCGTGATCGATGCAGGCCATGGAGGAATTGATGGAGGCGCATCGGCGGAAAATGTAATTGAAAAAGATGTTACACTGGCAATTGCAAAAAAAGTGGAAAGAAAATTAAAACGTTTGGGTGCGGAAGTGGTCATGACAAGAACAACGGATGGAGACGTGCTTTCGGAACATGCACCTAGCGAAGAATTTGCCACTTTACGGGAGAGGAAAAAACAAGATATCTTTTTACGGGAACAGATTGTAAAAGAAAACGATCCTGATATTTTCATCACCATCCATGCAAATGCAATCCCGGAAGAAAAATGGAGAGGCGCACAAGTGTTTTACCATAAAGAAGGTCACCCAAACAGCGAACTGCTTGCGAAAGCCATCCAATCTTCCATTAAGGAAAAGCTGCAAAATACCGATCGGGAAGCTTTAGCCATCAAACAAATTTACTTATTGAAAAAAGCGGAAGTTCCAGCTGTTCTTGTGGAAACGGGATTTTTGAGCAATCCGGAAGAAAGAGCCTTATTATCAGATGGAAAATATCAAGAAAAAATGGCGGATGCAATTGTGGACGGAATTGAAAACTATGTAAATTTGGAGATTGAATAAGCGGTGTAAATATAGCTATTAATAGTCAATCGGTGTGTTATACTTATACTATCATCGGAAGCATATATAGGGGAGTGTTTAACGTGATTAATGAACAACAAGTCCGCGAAATTGTAGGACAACTGGAAGACCCGTTTTTACATAGAACGCTGAAAGAAACAAACGGTATCGTCAATGTATCAATAAAAGAAGAAAAAAATCATGTAAGCGTTAAAGTGGCGATTGCCAAAACAAATACGCCGGAACAATTGCAATTGCAGATGAAAATCGTTGAGAAGTTAAAGGAAGCCGGCGCTTCCACAGTTGGAATTCGATTTGAAGAACTGCCAGCTGAAGTCATTGAAAGTTTCCGCGGAAAAGCGACAGAAGAAGAGACGCATGATATTTTATCGCCTTTATCCACAGTAAAAGTGATTGCCATTGCATCAGGGAAAGGCGGCGTCGGAAAATCTACCGTATCCGTCAATTTGGCGGTTGCTTTAGCACGTTTAGGAAAAAAAGTGGGCTTGGTCGATGCGGATATTTATGGATTCAGTGTTCCTGATATGATGGGAATCGAAGAAATGCCAACTGTAAAAAATGATCGGATTTATCCTGTGGAACGTAAAGGGGTTAAGGTCATTTCCATGGGATTCTTTGTGGAAAACAACGCACCGATCATTTGGCGCGGGCCAATGCTGGGAAAAGTGTTGGATCAATTCTTACGCGATGTTGAATGGGGAGATATCGACTATCTTCTATTGGATTTGCCGCCGGGAACTGGTGACGTAGCGCTGGATGTTCACCAAGCATTGCCAGCTTCAAGAGAAATCATTGTCACAACTCCACATCCAACAGCGGCATTTGTCGCAGCACGTGCTGGAGCAATGGCGGTTCAAACGAATCATGAAGTGCTTGGCGTTATTGAAAACATGTCTTGGTATGAGTCAAAATCCGGCGAGCGGGAATATGTCTTTGGCAAAGGCGGAGGACAAAAACTTGCGGAAGAATTGCGCACGGATTTATTGGGACAAATCCCGTTAGGACAACCTGATTGGAATGACGAAGATTTTGCACCTTCCATTTACGAACCAGACCATCCAACGGGCAAAATTTATATGGATATTGCTCAAAAAGTGATTGATAAATTGGAACAATAAAAGATAAGAGCGAATTGTGAAAACGCTGAGTTTTCCAATTCGCTCTTTTTAAACATCGTTTTATCAACTGTATTAGCTGCCTCCACCATCTTGTCCTTGCCCTTCTTGTCCACCACTTTCTTCTTTTCCTTTTTCTTTTTCTTTAGAACCACCGGATTCACCGCTCTTTTTAATCAACTCTTGCCATTTTGTTTGCAGTAATGGACTTTCAATTGTTTCCATTACCACTTTTTCAATCTCTTTCCTCAATTCCGCGCTTTTTAGGATAGATTCCAATTCTTTCTTCATCTCAGGCTGTCCAAAGAAAGAAATCAAGTCTTCTTGAAAGGACGCATCTTTCATCAATTGCTTCATGATTTCGGTCTGCTGTTCTTTCATGCTTTTCGCCATCGATTCCTTAAACTTCGGATCTTCAAAGGTCTTTTTCCAGAAATCGGAAGCCTGATCTGACATCAATGAGTTGTTGATAGCTGTTTCCACTTCGTCATGCTCAAGCACCACCAGTTCCCTGAAGCTGGGATCTTCTAATAATTGCCGTATCGCCTTTTTGCCCTCTTCTGTTTGAATCGCATCAACAACGATTTTTTTCACTTCTTCATAAGAAGGTTGCGCATTCGGTGATTCAGAACAACTCGCAAGCAAAATCAATATCAACAACAGGGTTAACAATCGATTGAACAGGGGATTATTCACCTTTCTCAGTCCTTTCTATATAAAGGCTCTATTTTTCATTATTGTTCACATTTCTCTTAATAAATATGTACATGTTTAGAACTTGGATAGCTTTTTTAAAAAACCATTGATAAAATAATGATTAAAGTGAAAAAAATAAGGGGAGCATTATTGTGACAATACGAAATTGGTTTAAATTTTTCTTGATGTGTATGCTCATAGGCGGTATCGTCACAGGCGTGGCAGGTCTCATCATTCGTTGGAATTTTTTTAATGATTACTTGGCTGCAGGAGAAATCGGAGAATTCCTTGCTGCTTTTCTTTGGATGATTTTTTTGGGTTTCACCATGAGCGTAATTGCTCAAGCAGGCTTCTTTGCTTACTTGACCATTCATCAAATTGGGGTTGGCGTTTTCAGAACGTTAACGTTATGGAACTGGGTACAAGTTTTGCTGATGATTGTCGTTATAGGAGATTTGATTATTTTCCGCTTTGCCCCTGCCGCTGAAAATGTGAAAGATTGGCTGTTTTATATCGGTTTGCTGATACTCCTGATTTCCGGCGCAATTGCAACAGCAATCAAAAAAGTCCAATTGACCGGCAAAAAGCATATTTTGATATCGGCAATGTTCTTTATGATTGTTATCACATCATTAGAATGGATTATTCCTTTGATGGGACGCAAAGGCAATATTGATACATATGTTGCTTTGTTGTTGTTCCCTTTGGTGGCTGTAAACGCTTATCAAATATTAGCTTTGCCAAAATACAATAAAAAATCAGATGAAGACCGTAAAAAATTAGAGGAACGAAAAAAAGCGAGACAACAGAAAAAGTTGAATATGAAAAATATTGCAAACGAGTCAAAATGAAGATGCTTCCGCTGTTTAAAAAAGTCTGAAGAAGCAATAGAAAAACTGTCCGGAAAAAGTTCCGGGCAGTTTTTTAACCCTTTTGGACAATTTTTTCATAAACGTTGATTACCAGGCAGATACATTTATTTTAGTTGTAAATAATACAGCTAAGGGGATGGCATCCATTGTCATGGCATTTTTGTGGATTTGATGGAATAACCGAAAATGTTTTCTTCCAAAGAGATAAATTTATGGGTTTTCATGAATTCAGAGAGTTTTTTAAAATCGGGCTTCGTTTGTTCGTGGAGTTGAATACTAACGATGGCCCCTTTTACGTCGTTGTATTTTTTTCCTTCGTCGTATATGTGGGATGGTGATAATAAATTAATTTCTTCATTAAAAACTGCCTGCTTCAGATTTTCGGGAAATTCATAATCCCTTGTCATAAACCATAGCGGTTTCTTGCCAAAATATTTCTCGTAAACTTCCACTTCCTTTTTGAAGGCTTCTATGCTATATTCTTCTTTGCCCAATCCCCCCAACAAACCAGCGGGAATGTTTTTCTTTTGTATCACTTCCACCAGCTTAGGGGAACGCTCAATCCAACTTGCATCCAGCATTAAGATTGGATAGGGCGCATTGAGAGACTCCAACCATTCAGGGAATCCATCATGGGTAAAAGAAATCTCTATTATTAATGATTGTCCGTAATTCCCTTTTGATATGACAAGAGGTTCATCGGTCATTCGAAAAACGGAAATCAATGAATTTTTCTGTGGATAAACCAAAAAGATAATTGCCATTATAAATAGTGCAATGAACAATTTACGAAACATCAGTTTGTCCCCTTTTTATCTGATTTTATTGAATGAAAAATCGTTCCTAAAAAAACTTATGAAAAAGTGTTGACTTTCATGATTGACAGATGATATTATGGAAAAGTCGTCGAAAGACAACGAAACATGTCAAATGAACCTTGAAAACTGAACACCGAAACGTTAATGATATAAATTTTCCAATTCGTTGACTCTCGTCGACGGATTGGATACGGACAAAAGTTTGAGCTAATCAAATTTTCTTTTATGGAGAGTTTGATCCTGGCTCAGGACGAACGCTGGCGGCGTGCCTAATACATGCAAGTCGAGCGGACCAATTAGAAAGCTTGCTTTTTAATTGGTTAGCGGCGGACGGGTGAGTAACACGTGGGTAACCTGCCCTATAGACCGGGATAACTCGCGGAAACGCGTGCTAATACCGGATAACACACCGAAGCGCATGCTTCGGGGTTGAAAGATGGTTCTGCTATCACTATAGGATGGGCCCGCGGCGCATTAGCTAGTTGGTGGGGTAACGGCCTACCAAGGCGACGATGCGTAGCCGACCTGAGAGGGTGATCGGCCACACTGGGACTGAGACACGGCCCAGACTCCTACGGGAGGCAGCAGTAGGGAATCTTCCACAATGGGCGAAAGCCTGATGGAGCAACGCCGCGTGAGCGAAGAAGGTCTTCGGATCGTAAAGCTCTGTTGTAAGGGAAGAACAAGCGCAGCAGTCACTGGCTGCGCCCTGACGGTACCTTACTAGAAAGCCACGGCTAACTACGTGCCAGCAGCCGCGGTAATACGTAGGTGGCAAGCGTTGTCCGGAATTATTGGGCGTAAAGCGCGCGCAGGCGGTCTCTTAAGTCTGATGTGAAAGCCCCCGGCTCAACCGGGGAGGGTCATTGGAAACTGGGAGACTTGAGTGCAGGAGAGGGAAGCGGAATTCCATGTGTAGCGGTGAAATGCGTAGAGATATGGAGGAACACCAGTGGCGAAGGCGGCTTCCTGGCCTGTAACTGACGCTGAGGCGCGAAAGCGTGGGGAGCAAACAGGATTAGATACCCTGGTAGTCCACGCCGTAAACGATGAGTGCTAGGTGTTAGGGGGTTTCCGCCCCTTAGTGCTGCAGCTAACGCATTAAGCACTCCGCCTGGGGAGTACGGTCGCAAGACTGAAACTCAAAGGAATTGACGGGGGCCCGCACAAGCGGTGGAGCATGTGGTTTAATTCGAAGCAACGCGAAGAACCTTACCAGGTCTTGACATCCCGCTGACCGCCATGGAGACATGGCCTTCCCTTCGGGGACAGCGGTGACAGGTGGTGCATGGTTGTCGTCAGCTCGTGTCGTGAGATGTTGGGTTAAGTCCCGCAACGAGCGCAACCCTTGTCCTTAGTTGCCATCATTCAGTTGGGCACTCTAAGGAGACTGCCGTACAAATACGGAGGAAGGTGGGGATGACGTCAAATCATCATGCCCCTTATGACCTGGGCTACACACGTGCTACAATGGGTGGTACAAAGGGCAGCGAACCCGCGAGGGGGAGCGAATCCCAAAAAGCCACTCTCAGTTCGGATTGCAGGCTGCAACTCGCCTGCATGAAGCCGGAATCGCTAGTAATCGCGGATCAGCATGCCGCGGTGAATACGTTCCCGGGCCTTGTACACACCGCCCGTCACACCACGAGAGTCTGTAACACCCGAAGTCGGTGAGGTAACCCTCCGGGAGCCAGCCGCCGAAGGTGGGACAGATGATTGGGGTGAAGTCGTAACAAGGTAGCCGTATCGGAAGGTGCGGCTGGATCACCTCCTTTCTAAGGATATAAACGGAAAACATTAACGTTTTGGGTTCAGTTTTGAAGGTTCATACCTTCAAACGTTGCTCCTGCGCGATGCGTATTCGAGAAGTGAAATCATTACTCGTCGCAAGCCTGCATGGAGCTGATTCGCTGACGTAAATTCAAGTTGCGAACGAAGTCAGTAGGCTTGTTCTTTGAAAACTGGATAAACGACATTGAAAGCAAGAAATTTACTGTAAAGTTCTTACGCTTTTCTGATAGAAAAGCAAACCATCAAGGGTTACGAGGCGCAAGCAAATCGTAAGCCGCAAGGTTAAGTTAGTAAGGGCGCACGGTGGATGCCTTGGCACTAGGAGCCGATGAAGGACGGGACTAACACCGATATGCTTCGGGGAGCTGTAAGTAAGCTTTGATCCGGAGATTTCCGAATGGGGCAACCCACTGCTCGTAATGGAGCAGTATCTTAACGTGAATTCATAGCGTTAAGAGGGCACACCCAGGGAACTGAAACATCTAAGTACCTGGAGGAGAAGAAAGAAACATCGATTCCCTGAGTAGCGGCGAGCGAAACGGGAACAGCCCAAACCAAGAGGCTTGCCTCTTGGGGTTGTAGGACACTCTATACGGAGTTACAAAAGGATGGGTTAGACGAACCGTTCTGGAAAGGACGGCCGTAGAAGGTAACAGCCCTGTAGTCGAAAATCCATCCTCTCCAGAGTGGATCCTGAGTACGGCGGAACACGTGAAATTCCGTCGGAATCCGGGAGGACCATCTCCCAAGGCTAAATACTCCCTAGTGACCGATAGTGAACCAGTACCGTGAGGGAAAGGTGAAAAGCACCCCGGGAGGGGAGTGAAAGAGAACCTGAAACCGTGTGCCTACAAGTAGTCAGAGCCCGTTAACGGGTGATGGCGTGCCTTTTGTAGAATGAACCGGCGAGTTACGATTACGTGCAAGGTTAAGTCGAGGAGACGGAGCCGCAGCGAAAGCGAGTCTGAATAGGGCGAAAGAGTACGTGGTCGTAGACCCGAAACCAGGTGATCTACCCATGTCCAGGGTGAAGGTGAGGTAACACTCACTGGAGGCCCGAACCCACGCACGTTGAAAAGTGCGGGGATGAGGTGTGGGTAGCGGAGAAATTCCAATCGAACTTGGAGATAGCTGGTTCTCTCCGAAATAGCTTTAGGGCTAGCCTCGCGTAACGAATACTGGAGGTAGAGCACTGTTTGGACTAGGGGCCCACCTCGGGTTACCGAATTCAGACAAACTCCGAATGCCAGCTATTTAGACGCGGGAGTCAGACTACGAGTGATAAGATCCGTGGTCAAGAGGGAAACAGCCCAGACCACCAGCTAAGGTCCCAAAGTAACCGTTAAGTGGAAAAGGATGTGGCGTTGCTTAGACAACCAGGATGTTGGCTTAGAAGCAGCCATCATTTAAAGAGTGCGTAATAGCTCACTGGTCGAGTGACGCTGCGCCGAAAATGTATCGGGGCTAAACGGTTCACCGAAGCTGTGGATTCGTGCTTCGCACGAGTGGTAGGAGAGCGTTCTAAGTGCGCAGAAGTCAGACCGGAAGGACTGGTGGAGCGCTTAGAAGTGAGAATGCCGGTATGAGTAGCGAAAGATGGGTGAGAATCCCATCCACCGAATGACTAAGGTTTCCTGAGGAAGGCTCGTCCGCTCAGGGTTAGTCGGGACCTAAGCCGAGGCCGAAAGGCGTAGGCGATGGACAACAGGTTGATATTCCTGTACCACCTCCCCGCCGTTTGAGCAATGGGGGGACGCAGGAGGATAGGGAAAGCACGCCGTTGGTCGCGCGTGTCCAAGCCGCAAGGCGGGGAAGTAGGCAAATCCGCTTCCCGTAACGCCAAGCGGTGATGGGGAGCCTCTTAGGAGGCGAAGTTCCTGATTTCACACTGCCAAGAAAAGCCTCTAGCGAGGCGGGAGGTGCCCGTACCGCAAACCGACACAGGTAGTCGAGGAGAGAATCCTAAGGTGAGCGAGAGAACTCTCGTTAAGGAACTCGGCAAAATGACCCCGTAACTTCGGGAGAAGGGGTGCTCATTGGGGTGCAAGCCCCGATGAGCCGCAGTGAATAGGCCCAGGCGACTGTTTATCAAAAACACAGGTCTCTGCAAAACCGCAAGGTGACGTATAGGGGCTGACGCCTGCCCGGTGCTGGAAGGTTAAGAGGAGGAGTTAGCGCAAGCGAAGCTCCGAATTGAAGCCCCAGTAAACGGCGGCCGTAACTATAACGGTCCTAAGGTAGCGAAATTCCTTGTCGGGTAAGTTCCGACCCGCACGAAAGGCGTAACGATCTGGGCACTGTCTCAACGAGAGACTCGGTGAAATTATAGTACCTGTGAAGATGCAGGTTACCCGCGACAGGACGGAAAGACCCCGTGGAGCTTTACTGTAACCTGATATTGAATTTCGGTGCAACTTGTACAGGATAGGTAGGAGCCGTAGAAGGGGGAGCGCCAGCTTCCCTGGAGGCGCCCTTGGGATACTACCCTGGTTGTACTGAAATTCTAACCCGCAAGCCTGATCGGCTTGGGAGACAGTGTCAGGTGGACAGTTTGACTGGGGCGGTCGCCTCCCAAAAGGTAACGGAGGCGCCCAAAGGTTCCCTCAGAATGGTTGGAAATCATTCGCAGAGTGTAAAGGCATAAGGGAGCTTGACTGCGAGACCTACAAGTCGAGCAGGGTCGAAAGACGGGCTTAGTGATCCGGTGGTTCCGCATGGAAGGGCCATCGCTCAACGGATAAAAGCTACCCCGGGGATAACAGGCTTATCTCCCCCAAGAGTCCACATCGACGGGGAGGTTTGGCACCTCGATGTCGGCTCATCGCATCCTGGGGCTGTAGTCGGTCCCAAGGGTTGGGCTGTTCGCCCATTAAAGCGGTACGCGAGCTGGGTTCAGAACGTCGTGAGACAGTTCGGTCCCTATCCGTCGTGGGCGCAGGAAATTTGAGAGGAGCTGTCCTTAGTACGAGAGGACCGGGATGGACACACCGCTGGTGTACCAGTTGTCTTGCCAAAGGCACAGCTGGGTAGCTATGTGTGGACGGGATAAGTGCTGAAAGCATCTAAGCATGAAGCCCCCCTCAAGATGAGATTTCCCATTGCATAAGCAAGTAAGATCCCTCAAAGACGATGAGGTAGATAGGTCCGAGGTGGAAGCACGGTGACGTGTGGAGCTGACGGATACTAATCGATCGAGGACTTAACCAAAAGAAATGCTTTCAATGCCGTTATCCAGTTTTGAGAGAACAACCTCTCTACAATACATAAAACAAGTCTAGTGATGATGGCAAAGAGGTCACACCCGTTCCCATACCGAACACGGAAGTTAAGCTCTTTAGCGCCGATGGTAGTTGGGGGCTTCCCCCTGCGAGAGTAGGACGTCGCTAGGCTCAAAAAGTCATTACTGACAGAAAGTCGGTAGTGGCTTTTTTTATTGCCCCCAACTACCAAAGACCGAAGGTCAGCTCGGCGCGATATAGAAGCAGGAACCAAAAAGCGAAACAGCAAACCAATTAGAAGCAGACGAGAAGCACGGGGACCAAGAAGATCAAGGAAGCGAGGCGGCACGGAGCGGAGCGTACTTGGTACGTGAGCACCGGACCGCCGAAGCTGACGAGAGTAGCCGGTCAACGTGCTTCGGAGTTAGCGCCGATGGGAGTTGGGGGGCCCCCTGCGAGAGCAGGACTCTTTTTCAAGTGAAATCCATACTGATAAAGACCGACAGTCTATTCATTCTTAATAATGAAGCAGAATTGAATTAAAAAGGTTTTTTTGAAGATGATTTTTTCGAAAATAATGTAAGATGAATACTATAAATTCAATGAAATATTTTATCGATATGCCATGAGGGATATAGGCATGAGGATGTTGAATCCTAAACCCCCCGTAAATCAGTGTTACGGGGGGGATTGGATTACTGCATCTATGATTTAAAGCAATGCGATTAGTTATTTCGCAATTTCGATAAAAAGATTTGTTGAAAATCCCGTCTTCCTTGCCTTTCTGCGATTTCCATAATCGAGCCTTTTACATCATGGGAATGAACGGTGATTTCATTCCCCTCTTCATCTCTTTCATACGGATCCAACGATATTTTTGTTGATGGTCAATCGAATAGATGCAAGAATCCAATAATTTCACCAAATGGTTTTTGTCTTTTGATGGAATCTTCATATAGTTATTTTGAAGTGCTGTAAAGAGTTTTTCATAGTCTTCCCTCGTTCTTCTTTATGAAAAAACGGAAAAGAAAAACTTTTTAAATTTACTACTTGAAAAAAATGAAAATATGGTTATAATGTAATCTGTACTCAATAAAATAAAATTTTGTTAAAACCGTTCCGAAGTAGCTCAGTGGTAGAGCAATCGGCTGTTAACCGATTGGTCGTAGGTTCGAATCCTACCTTCGGAGCCATTTTTATTGCCTTTTTTCACCCCAAGATGTCTAAATGCCTTCCTCTGCATTGTTTGATGAATCCTTCCGAAAGTTTTCGTTCCTTATAAACATTTCCCCTGAAAAAACTAAGAATGAAAGTAGAAAAAGCATTTATTTAACAATAAAATAATTTTCCCCATACATAATTCATCTATCAAATGTTTTTCTTCAAAAAATATCATATTAAAATAACTTCTTAGTATTTTCCGTCAGTAATTTGGAGATCAGGAAGATTGTAAATGATAAAAAATGTTGAAAAAGCAGAAAATTTTAATCATAAAAAAGAAAAATCGGTAATATATAATACAAAACATTTTGTCCATCAATAGTTGATTAAGAATAATAAATTTGAAGGGGGAACTTTGTTGGGGCCGATTTTGGAGATAGAAAATGTTTCATTGCATTTTGGAGGAGTAAAAGCTTTAGATCAAGTTTCTTTTTCTATCAATGAAGGTGAAATATTCTCACTTATTGGTCCAAATGGGGCAGGAAAAACAAGCATGCTGAATTGTATTAGCGGATTGTATCAACCGACGAGTGGATCCATCCGCTATAAAGGAAAAGATATAACGGACATGAAGCCTTATGAACGGACTGCCTTGGGAATTGCCCGAGCCTTTCAAAATATCGCTTTGTTTGCTCATATGTCGGTGTTGGACAATATTAAATTGGGCAGACATACTTTGATGAAATCCGGCGTGTTCAGCGGCGGAATTTATGTTGGAAAGGCTTCAAAGGAAGAAATTGAACATCGCGAAAAAGTGGAGGAAGTGATTGAATTTTTGGAGCTGCAAGACATTCGCCACAAACCGGTGGGAACCCTTCCTTATGGCCTTCAAAAACGGGTGGAAGTTGGACGGGCATTAGCGTTGAATCCGGAGCTAATTTTGTTGGATGAACCGATGGCTGGCATGAACGGCGCTGAAAAGGAAAGGATGTCGCAATTTATCCTGGATATGCACGAAGTCATGAAAACGACTGTGGTTCTGATCGAACATGATTTGGGAGTGGTCATGAGTTTATCTCATCACATTGCGGTGCTGGACTTTGGAAAACGGATAGGGTTTGGCACGCCAAAAGAAGTCAGAGAAAATCCAGATGTTATTAAAGCTTATATTGGAGAGGATACCGTTATTGAAGGGGGAAAAACATGGTAAAAGAGGTGACGTTGCCATTTCTATTAGTAGAACGGGCAAATCAGGATTCCTCTGGAGTCGCTTTAAGGCAGAAACAGTTGGGGATATGGAAGGAAATCACATGGAACGATTATTTAGAAAATGTCAAAAAACTCTCGATTGCATTGCATAAGCATCTTGATTTCAAGGCGGGAGAAATCCTCGCAATCATCGGGGAAAATAAACCCCAATGGTTATATGCCCAGCTCGCAACACAAACCATTGGCGGAATTTCGGCGGGAATCTATCAGGAATCTTTGCCAGAGCAAATCCGATATTATTTAAATGATCTGAAGCCGAGAATCGTTATTGTGGAAGACCAGGAACAAGTCGATAAATTGTTATCCATTGAGAAGGATATCCCGTTTGTTGAACATATTGTCCACTATGATGTTCGGGGGTTGCGTCATTACCAAAACCCCAAATTAATCTCCATGAAAGAGTTATTAAAAATTGGAGAAGAACATTTAAAAGTACACCCTGCTTTCTTTGAACAACAAATCACTTTGCTAAGCGGTCATCAGGAAGCACTCATTTCCTATAGTGCGGCAACCAGCGGAGATCCCAAAGCGGCTGTGTATACCCATCATCAATTGATAGAAGCGGCAAAAAACTTGATTCAACTGGATGAAATGAAAAAAACGGATGACTACTTTTCTTTTTTACCGCTTGCATGGATTCATGAGCAGATTATGGGCATCGTAATCCCTATTGTAATAGGGTTAACAGTGAATTTTCCGGAGCGGCCTGATACGGTGATCGGCGATTTAAGAGAAATTGGTCCCCAAACGGTGGTGGCTTCACCAAGAGTGTACCAATCAATCATGTCCAATGTGCAGGTGCGTTTAGAGGGAGCCAGCTGGTTGAATAGAAAAGTGTATCAATTGTTCAAAAAATACGGGGATAAACGGGCAAAAGCAAAGTTGGAAAAAATCCGCTTGTCCGCTTTTGATCGATTCATGTACTTCCTTGGAGATGCCATTGTCTTTAGTGCGATACGTGACCACTTGGGATTTGCAAGAACGAGAAGGGCCTATGTGATAGGAGCGGCTTTGCATCCTGAAGCGTTCTATTTTTACCATGGCATCGGAGTGAATATTAAACAGACCTATGGCGGGACAGAAGTTGCAGGAATTGCCATTGTCCAACGGGATGATGACATCAAAGCAGGCAGTTCCGGAGTGGCGCTTCCGAATACGGAAGTGAAAATTGGGATCGACGGTCTTGTCTATTTGAAAAATAATGCGATCTTCTCCAGATATTTAAAACCGGAACATCAAAGATGGATCGTGGATGGATGGATTTCCCTCGGAGATAAAGGGTTTATTGATAAAGACGGTCATTTATTTATTTTAGACCGGAAAGAAGACGTCATCGTCATGCCGAAAGGAGAAATTTATCCTCATAAAATTGAAAATATCATAAAGTCCAGCCCTTATATTCAAGAAGCCGTTGTAGTGGGAAAAAACCGTCCATTTTTGACGGCGCTCATTAACATAGATATGACTACGGTTGGAAGATGGGCGGACAAACGGCGGATAATATATACAGAATTTTCTGATTTATCTGTAAATAAAGATGTGATTGAATTCATCGAGCAAGAAATGATAAGGCTGATGGACGAATTGCCGCCGCAAGAACGGGTGAAAAAACTCATCCTGTTGCCCAAACAGTTCACGGCAGATGCCGGTGAACTGACACGGACATTAAAAATCAGAAGGAATCATGTGGAAAACACTTATAAAGATCTTATTGATGCAATGTATTCCAACAATGGGACGGTTCAAGTCCGCATATCGGAAGCGGAAATACCATTGCAAATCATTCAATTGGAGCGGAATTTGGAGGTGACTGAGGATGTTCTTATTGCAAATGCTTATTAATGGGATTGTCGTCGGCAGCATTTATGGTCTTGTTGCCTTGGGATTTGTATTGATTTATCGGGCAAGTGGTGCGCTGAATCTTGCAAATGGCGAATTTGTTCTATTTGGTCCGTACATTTGCTTAGTCATCATGACCTCATTAAACGTGCCTTTCCTTGCAGCGTTTATAGGTACGTTAATCTTTAGCGCGGTCCTGGGGCTGGTTGTCGAGCGACTGGTCATTCGGCAATTGCAAAATGCCCCAACCATTTCCGTCATCATGGCAACTCTTGGATTATCCAGTTTACTCGCGGGTGCAGTCCATATTATTTGGGGGCATTCAACCAGAACATTTCCACCGGTATTTCCTCAGACACCGTTAAATTTGGGAGGCATCATCGTCACTCCCGTCTACTTATGGTCCTTTATCATTGTCGTGATTTTGTTGATTGTTTTTTCGATTTTCTTCAAGTTTTCCAAGATTGGACTTGCCATGCGGGCCGTAGCCGACGACCGGCAAGCTGCATTATCCATGGGGATGAGCGTGAAGTTTGTTTTAGCGGTGACATGGATGATTGCCGCAATGGTTGCCGGCATCGGTGGAATTTTGCTTGGAAACATCAATGGAGTCAATCCTACGATGTCTGCCATCGGTTTGACGGTTTTGCCCGTGGTCATTCTTGGAGGTCTTGATAGTGTCATCGGTGCGATTATTGGAGGATTTCTGATTGGCATCATTCAAAACTTGGCAGGCGGCTATTTAGATCCTCTCGTAGGGGGAGGTTTAAAAGATGTAGTGCCATTCATTGTCGTTCTCTTAATTTTAATGCTAAAACCACATGGCTTATTTGGCAGCCGTGGTATTGAGAGGGTGTAATCAAATGAGGAATTTGTTTGTGAGAGAATGCGGAAACTATAAAACTTCCTATAAAAAGGATATGAAGCTCTTTGGTACAAAGAGTGAAATCATAAAATGGCTCATTTTATTGATCATTCTGCTGACATTGCCGCTATATGCCTCCAACTATTGGGTGGGTCTGTTGACGCTATGCGCCATTTCTGCAATTGGCGCCATCGGATTGAACATTTTGACGGGATTTACCGGCCAGATTTCAATCGGAGTCGGCGCCTTTTTAGGGGTTGGAGGATATACAACAGCCATTTTGACAACAACTTATGGATTAAGTTTCTGGATATCCCTTCCTTTGGCGGGGATTGTCACAGCGTTGGTGGGAGGTTTGTTTGGAATCCCTTCACTAAGGCTGAAAGGATTATATTTGGCCATTGCTACACTCGCCGCCCAAGTCATCATTACATTCATCATCAGCCGATGGGACAGTGTGACGGGCGGGACGGCAGGGATGGTATTAAGCCGGCCGGTCATTGGAAATTATGTTCTCACATCGAATGCTTCTTACTATTACTTAACCATCATCATTTTAATGTTGACTGTACTTTATTCGGTAAACCTGTTAAGAACAAGGGTCGGGCGGGCGTTTTTGGCGGTTCGGGACCGGGATATTGCGGCACAAATCATGGGCATCAACTTGTTTTACTATAAGGTGTTGGCCTTTATTATCAGTTCCTTTTTCGTAGGAATCGCCGGTGCATTGCTGGCCCACTACACAATGATTGTGAGCCCGGAACTTTACAATATTCAAGTTTCCATTCAGTACCTCGCCATGGTGTTGATTGGCGGATTGGGAAGCATCCTGGGTTCCATCTTAGGGGCGATTTTCATCACTTTGTTGCCGGTTGGACTCACTTCTGTCGTTGACCTGTTAACCGCCTACATGCCGGATCTTTACCAATTATTCTCCGCCTTCAAAGAATTTGTTTTCGGTTTGGCGATTATTCTCTTCCTAATATTTGAGCCGGGCGGTTTAGCGCATATTTGGCAAAACATTAAAAACTATTTTAGAGTCTGGCCATTCTCTTACTAAGGTTGATAAAAAATTAATTATATAAAAAACAAGGGGGATCAGATGTTGAAACGCAAAAGTTTATTGGGGTTTTTACTAGGGGTGTTGTTGCTCATTCTTTCAGCATGCGGAGGCCAAGATTCGGCCAGTCCAAGCACTTCTTCCGATTCATCCGGATCCGACGGAAAGAGAACCGTCGTTGTTGGCGGTTTGTATGATATTACAGGAGGTACCGGAGATGTAGGAACCCCTTATGCGGAAGGGGAAAAAGCTTACTTCGAGTATTTGGAAATGAAAGGTGGAGTGGAAGGGCTGAATTTAAAACTAATCGGTAAAGACTACGCTTATCAAATTCCGGAAGCGCAAAAACTTTATCAAGAATTGCGTGACAAGGAAAAGGCTGTTGCCATATTAGGTTGGGGTACAGGGGATACGGAAGCGTTAAGACAACAAGTTGCTTCTGATCAGCTGCCATTCATTTCAGCTTCCTATTCCGAAAACTTGAAAAATATTAAAGAAAGTCCATATAACTTCTTAACCGCCGCTTCTTATTCCGATCAAGGACGGGCAATCCTGAAATGGATTGTTGAAAATCATGAAGGTGACACCCCTCCGACACTGGCGCTTCTTTATAATGATACAGCATTCGGTAGATCACCGATTGAAGATATCAAAGCCTATGCTAAAGAAGTCGGAGTGGAAGTGGTAGATGAACAGGTGATTGATGTTCAGGCAACAGAAGCCCAATCCCAATTGCTGAATATGGAAAAGAAAAATCCGGATTATGCGATTATTCAACAAACATGGGGAGCAACTTCAACCATTTTGCGTGATGCCAAAACATTGGGCATCGATACGCAATTTATCGGTTTAAACTGGGCAGCGGGAGAAGGAATCATTGATATCGTTGGAGCGGATGTTGCCGAAGGATATATGGGCATCCTTTCCCACGCATTTCCATATGAAGATATGCCAGGGATGGCTGAAATTAAAGAGTATTTGGATGCAAAAGGCAAGACGATTGATGATATCAACCAAAAATTTGTACAGGGATGGGTTGCTGCAAAAATAATGGTTGAAGCAATCAAAATCGCTGCTGAAAAATACCCTGATGGAGATTTGACAGGTCCACAAATTCGTGAAGGTCTTGAATCCATTCAAAATCTGGACTTGGGAGGACTTGCCGCAAACGTATCATTTGCACCGGATAATCATGCCGGAACAGAAAAGACTCGTTTGGGTATTGTAAAAAATGGAAAATGGGAGCCGATTACTGATTACTTCAGCCATAACGATTAATAGATGGAGAAAATCCGAAAAGGGACAAAACGACATTGTCCCTTTTCTCTTTAATGTTGATGAAAGGGGATAAAAATAATGCTCCGTGTAAATAATTTGGAAGCGGTATATCAAAAAATGATACTTGCATTGAGAGGAATTTCACTGCATGTCAAGGAAGGCCAAATTGTTGCCTTGCTTGGCAGCAATGGTGCGGGGAAATCCACCACATTAAAAGCCATCTCGGGACTCTTGGCGGCGGAAGATGGGCATATTACAGACGGAACAATAGAATTTCAAGGAGAAATCATAAACAATACTTCACCGGATCAATTGGTGAAAAAAGGAATTTTTTTGTGCATGGAAGGCCGTCGAATCTTCAAAGACTTGACTGTGGAAGAAAATTTGTATGCGGGGGCTTATACAAGAAAAGACCGTTCTGCCATAAAAAAGGATATTGAAAAAATTTACGGATACTTTCCTAAATTGAAAATGCTCGAACATCGCAAAGCGGGATATTTGTCCGGCGGAGAACAGCAAATGTTGGCCATTGGCAGGGGACTCATGGCAAAACCGAAATTGCTGCTTCTTGATGAACCATCATTAGGGATAGCACCGCTCCTGGTAAAGGAAATTTTTGATAATATCAAAAAAATTAATGAAGAAGAAGGGTTGACCATCCTGGTTGTTGAACAGAATGCCAATATCGCCCTTTCCATAGCCGATTACGGTTATATCATTGAAAACGGAAGGGTTGTAATGAAAGGCGAAGCTGCCGCTTTGTTGGAAGATAAAACAATTAGTGAACATTATTTGGGGACAGGGAAAGGCCTTAAAAAAGGCGGAATCTACCGGCGCCGTCAACGGATTGTGTGGTGATTTTGCGTACAGCTACCTTGAAGGGGTCACTTCCTTTAAAGGTAGTTTTATTTTTTTAGAAAAAAATTATATTTTCTATTGCATAGTAAAAAAAATCATGGTAATATAACTCTTGTCTTGCGAAAAGGCGAATGGCCCCTTGGTCAAGTGGTTAAGACACCGCCCTTTCACGGCGGTAACACGGGTTCGAATCCCGTAGGGGTCATTATTTTTTTCTTCATTTTAGGAGGATTAGCTCAGCTGGGAGAGCATCTGCCTTACAAGCAGAGGGTCGGCGGTTCGATCCCGTCATCCTCCACCATATATATTTGGAGGGGTAGCGAAGTGGCTAAACGCGACGGACTGTAAATCCGTTCCCTTTGGGTTCGGCGGTTCGAATCCGCCCCCCTCCACCATTTTATTGGGGTATAGCCAAGTGGTAAGGCAACGGATTTTGATTCCGTCATGCCCAGGTTCGAATCCTGGTACCCCAGCCATTGTTAATCAATAAACTCGGATATGTAGCCCTTCAATAAAGTGTGGATTAAATGATTCTAACTGACAAAATCCTTTACTCAAATGAGTAAAGGATTTTTTTGTTTAATTTCCCTGAAATAACCGGGATAACAGGAATTGAGTGAAAGTGATAAAAAATTGATGGGTTGGGTAAGAATGTTGATAATTTTGCGCAAAATTTGAAATGCCGGCAAATACGCAAATTGTTCCGAACATCCTTTTAAACGAATACATTTGGCGACAGACTTTGAATATTTATGCATCATTATGTCAAGTTGAGTCACAGGATAAATTTCCTATAGAATAAAAAGTATCTAGGGGGTGTTTTTGGATGGAAAAAAAGAAAATTTCTATTATCGGTGTTCCTTCTGATTATGGCCAACAACGTCGGGGTGTGGATATGGGGCCAAGCGCGATGAGATATGCCGGAGCGATTGAGAGATTGGAAAAATTAGGTTATGATGTTAATGATGAAGGAAATGTATCAGTCCACAAAACGAAGAAAACAAAAAGCGAAGAAGATAAATTATTGAATTTGGAAGAAGTGTTAGAAGTCAGTGAACAATTGGCGGAAAAAGTCGATGAAGTAATAAAGCAGGGAAGATTCCCGGTCATTTTGGGGGGAGATCATAGCATTTCCATCGGTTCCATTGCCGGAATAAGAAGGCATTATAAGAATTTGGGAGTTATCTGGTTCGATGCCCATACAGACATCAATACGCCGGAGACGACCCCTTCCGGAAATATTCATGGAATGCCCTTAGCGGTTAATCTTGGACTTGGGGATGAGCGGTTAATCAATGTTGCAAAGGATGCTCCTGCAGTCAAATTTGAAAACGTTGTCATCATCGGTGCCCGTTCGATTGATGAAGGGGAAAAAGCTTTAATAAAGGAAAAAAAGATCAAAATTTTCACAATGCATGAAATTGACCGTATGGGGATGTCGAAAGTCATTGAAGAAACCGTGGCTTATTTGAAGGCACGACAAGTGGATGGGGTGCATATTTCCATTGACTTGGATGCGCTGGATCCGATCTATACACCCGGTGTTGGAACGCCGGTGCCTGGCGGAATCACTTATCGGGAAAGTCATCTGGCGATGGAAATGTTGGAAGAAGCAAAAATTATTACTTCTTGTGAATTTGTAGAGGTCAATCCAATTCTTGATGAACGCAATAAAACGGCTGATACTGCAGTAGCATTAATGGGATCGTTGATGGGAGAAAAATTAGTGTAAAAATCACTATTTATTTCTATATATTGACTATTCTATACTTGATTAGATAAGATGAAAAAAATTTTTTATATGTTAGAAAAAAAGTGAAACTTTTTATTGAGTTCGTTCGTACAGTATTTAACCCAAAAGGTGGAGAGTTAATGTATGGATGCGTTAGTGAAAAAACGAATAAAGCAAGTGCTGAAAGGCGATCAAAATGCCTTTGCGGACATTGTAAGCCTTTATCAGCACAAGCTGTACCAAATTTGTTACCGAATGCTAGGAAATAAACAAGAGGCTGAAGATATTGCCCAAGAAGCTTTTGTCCGAGCGTATATCAATCTCCATACGTTCGATCCCAAGAGAAAGTTTTCCACGTGGCTTTATCGAATCGCGACAAACCTGTGTATAGACAGGATCAGAAAAAAAAAGCCGGATTACTATTTAGATGCAGAGGTCGACGGAACCGATGGATTGAATATGTATTCCCATATTGCCAATGACGATCAGCTGCCTGAAGATGCAGCACTTCAAATGGAATTTCAAGAACGCATCCAACATGAAATCAGCAAATTGCCAGAGAAATATCGTACGGTAATTGTATTAAAATATATTGAAGAATGTTCGCTTCAAGAAATTAGTGAAATACTTGACTTGCCTTTGGGAACAGTGAAAACTAGAATTCATAGAGGTCGTGAAGCATTGAGAAAGCAGTTAAACGAACTGTAGGAGGGGAAATCGCATGAGTACGTGTCCACAACACATTATTGAATATATGCACGAGTATCTGGATGGCGACATTAGCCGTGAACACGAGCAAGTGCTTAAACAGCATTTGAAGACATGTACGGCATGTCAAGAGCATATGCATCAACTAAGCGATGCGGTTGCATTTATTAAAAGTGCGGCACAAATTACGGCACCTCCACATTTTGAAGAAAAGGTAATGAAGCGTCTTCCTCGACCAAAAAATCGACTCGGTATACAAAACTGGCTGAGAAGACATCCGTTCTTGGTAGCGGCTGCCATGTTTATTCTATTTATGAGTGCAACACTTTTTGGAAGTTTCAATGATGATAAATTTTCAGTAACGAAACAACCGAACTTGGTAGTGGAAGGCCAAACCGTTATTGTCCCTGAAGGCGAAGTTGTGAAAGGCGATATCGTTGTAAAAAATGGAGATATTGTCGTTGAAGGTGAAGTGGACGGCAATGTAATTGTCATTAATGGAGAGTATATGGCATCCACTGCAGTGGTGACGGGCCAAATCCATGAAATCGATCAGGTATTTGAATGGGTTTGGTATGAAGTGAAACGGATGACAAAGGACTTTTTGGCACTGTTTGAAAACGGGAAAGATTAATTTGATCCTCCATTTTGGAATGAACTGCACCTTTAAGGATGCAGTTCTTTTTTTGTGATGGACATGATAATCCGTTCGGCTTAAATAAAGAAACATTTTCAAAAAAGTTTCGTTAATACTATAAAAGCTTAATGAATTTGATTATGATATACTTGATAATAGTATATAAATTGGGAAAATTTGATTTAATTTAGAAAATGAAAAATATTTGCATACTATTTTTATAAAACAAGCATAAACTATATCGCTTATGATTTATATGTGATTGATTTGGTTAAATAAGTGGGGGATGCCACATGAATATAATTGAGCAATTTACGGATTTTACACCTGTAAATATCATCTTCAGCTTTTTGGACATCATACTTGTCTGGTACGTGATCTATAAAATATTAACCCTAATCAGAGGAACAAAAGCGGTTCAATTGTTGAAAGGGCTATTTGTTATTATCGTTGCAAGAATTGCCACTGAAATTTTTGGTCTGGATACGTTAGGTTGGATGTTGCAAGAAGTCATTGATTGGGGATTTTTGGCAATTATTATCATTTTCACTCCTGAGATTCGGAGAGCCCTCGAACAGATTGGGCGGGGAAGATTATTTCAACGTTCAGTCAATCAATTGGAAGATGAACAGGCCCGTTTGATCGAAGCCATGAAAAAAGCGGTAAGCTATATGGCAAAACGGCGGATCGGTGCTCTCATTTCCATTGAAAAAGAAACCGGCTTAAACGAATATATCGAAACGGGCATCCGATTAGATGCAAATATCTCTTCAGAACTGATCATCAATACATTCATTCCAAATACCCCACTTCATGATGGAGCAATGATTATCCAAAAAAATCGTATTGCAGCTGCAGCTTGTTATTTGCCGTTGTCCGAAAGCACTTTGATTTCCAAAGAGTTGGGGACGAGGCACAGAGCTGCCCTTGGGTTAAGTGAAGTGACAGATGCCATTGTGGTCGTCGTGTCCGAAGAAACTGGGGCAATTAGTATTGCAGTGAACGGCAATTTACATAGAAATCTCACGTTGGAGAATTTCGAATCGTTGCTGAAAACATTATGGTTTGGCCCTGAAGGCGAATTAGAAGCATCCTCTAAGTGGACTTGGAGGGGGAAAAAGCATGGATAAATTTTTTGATAATATATGGGTGTTGAGGGCAACAGCCTTCATTTTGGCACTCCTGCTTTTCTTTTATGTGAAAGCCGAATTGACAGGCGGGAAAGAACCTACGTCAAATAATCAAGTGGACATTATTACAGATGTGCCGCTGGAGGCTTATTATGATTCGGAAAACTTGATTGTTACCGGTCTGCCGGAAACGGTGGATGTTACAATTGAGGGGCCGATGCAGCTCGTACTGCAAACAAAATTCAAAAAAGATTTTAAAGTTTTTGTTGACTTGAGCGATCTGTTAATCGGCAAACACAGAGTGACCATTCAGCATGAAAACTTTAATCCAAAATTAAATGTGACAATCGATCCTGAAGCGGTTGATGTGGTCATTGAGGAAAAAGTTACCCAAGAGTTCAAAGTGGATCCTGAAATCAATAGTCAATTAATTGCTGAAGGCTATATGCTAAAATCCATGACTGTGGAACCGAGCAAAGTAGTTGTTACAGGTGCCAAAAGTGCGATTGAAAGAATTAATTATGTAAAGGCAACGGTTTCGGCATCAAACGGAATCAAAGAGTCATTTACCCAAGAGGCGAACGTCAAGGTATTGGATGGCAATTTAAACAAATTGGATGTGTATATTGAACCACAGACAGTAAACGTCACTGTCGAGGTGGAAGAATACAGTAAAAGTGTTCCAGTGACGCTGAAACAAACAGGCTCCCCGCCGCCGGGAGTCGTGATTCGTCAATTGGAAACCGATACAAAATCGGTTCAAGTGTTTGGTCCAAAATCAATCGTTGACTCGATCAAGACGTTAGAAGCGGAGTTTGACTTATCGCAGGTGGATCATTCCGGGAATTATGAAGTGAATTTGAAATTGCCTAAAGGCGCTACAAGATTGGGAACTGATAAAATTTCTGTTCGGGCAAATATCACAAGAACATCCCAATCCGAAACAAGTGTTGACGAAACGACAAATGAAGAGCAAAATATCGATGAGTCAAATAGTGATGCAAACAGCAATTAAACCATATAAAAAGATAAAACCTATTCAAAGCATATTATTACTTGTAATTGATTCCATAAATGTTCATTTGTATGGAATGTCAAGTGTTGAAGGAGAGAATAGTTATGGGAAAATATTTTGGAACTGACGGTGTACGTGGAGTTGCAAATACAGAACTCTCACCGGAACTTGCGTTTAAAATTGGCCGTGCTGGGGGATATGTTTTAACAAAGAACGCAACAGAAAGACCAAAAATCATTGTCGGCAGAGATACGAGAATTTCCGGCCATATGTTGGAAGGGGCGTTAGTGGCGGGATTGCTTTCTATCGGTGTGGAGGTTATGAGACTGGGGGTAATAAGCACTCCGGGTGTCGCTTATTTGACCCGTGTGATGAATGCGGATGCAGGGGTCATGATCTCCGCATCCCATAACCCGGTTCAAGATAATGGAATTAAATTTTTCGGACCGGATGGCTTTAAATTGACCGATGAACAGGAAGAAGAAATTGAAAAATTGATTGACGCCGAACAAGATACGCTTCCTAGGCCGATTGGTGCGGAATTGGGCACGGTCAGCGATTATTTTGAGGGTGGCCAGAAGTATCTCTCATATTTAAAACAAACGGTGGATGTTGACTTTGAAGGTATTCATGTGGCTCTTGACTGTGCTAACGGAGCTACTTCTTCATTGGCTACCCACTTATTTGCTGATTTGGAAGCGGATATTTCAACTATGGGCGCTTCGCCGGACGGATTAAATATCAATGACGGGGTAGGTTCCACACACCCTGAAAAGCTTGCGGAATTCGTCTTGGAAAGAGAAGCGGACGTGGGGCTGGCCTTTGATGGCGACGGAGACCGTTTGATTGCCGTTGATGAAAAAGGAAACGTTGTAGACGGCGATCAAATCATGTTTATCATCGGCAAATATTTAAACAGCAAAGGGCTTTTAAAGAAAAATACAGTCGTATCCACTATCATGAGCAATATGGGATTCTATAAAGCGTTGGAAGAAAACGGGATGACCAGCGCGCAAACGCCTGTCGGTGACCGCTATGTCGTTGAAGAAATGCGCAAAAATGATTACAACTTCGGCGGCGAACAATCCGGCCACATCGTTTTCCTTGATTACAATACAACCGGCGACGGTATGCTCACGGCAATCCAATTGGTGAGCATTATGAAATTGACAGGAAAACCTCTATCTGAACTGGCATCAGAAATGAAAGTATATCCACAACGCTTAGTCAATGTACGGGTAACAGATAAACATAAAGTAAAAGAAAATCCGAAAGTACAAGAAGTTATCAAAGAAGTGGAAAACGTTCTTGGAAATAATGGCCGTGTACTGGTTCGACCTTCAGGTACAGAGCCGTTGGTGCGTGTGATGGTGGAGGCGCCTACAGAAGAAGAATGTGAAAGTTATGTAAACCGCATAGCAGAAGTGGTAAAAAAAGAAATGGGCATGAATGATTGAGATGAACGGCTGCGCAGAATATGAATGTTCTGCGCAGTTTTAATTTTTTGGGGATAACTGTATCCACACAAGTCTCAATCCATCCACCCTGGTCCACTCCCTTTAGCGCGAGAGACCATTTCACCTCCACTATTTCCATCAGGCACTGATTAATTAAAGAAGGAATGGGCATAGTAATAAATGTGAAATATGAAAGGGAGTGGAGAGATTATGGCAAAAATTGCAACACTTATAACAGACTTATTTGAAGATGTTGAATTTACAAGCCCTAGAGAAGCTCTGGAAAATGCGGGCCACACAATCGTGACGATCGATAAAGAGGGCAATAAAACCGTAAAAGGAAAAAGAGGAGCCAAAGTGGATATTGATTATGGAATTGAAGAAGTCCATCCGGATGATTTTGACGCATTGTTCATTCCGGGAGGCTTTTCACCGGATCTGTTGCGGGATGACGATCGCGTGGTGGCATTTGTAAAAGCATTTATGAAGGCAAACAAGCTTGTATTCGCCATCTGCCATGGGCCGCAACTGTTAATTTCGGCAAGGGAATTGGAAGGGCGCGACGTCACTGGTTATAAATCCATCCGGGTGGATTTGGAAAATGCCGGTGCAAAATTCCATGACGAGCCGGTGGTGGTTTGCGGAAACCAATTGGTGACAAGCAGAACCCCGAATGACTTGCCTGAATTTAACAGAGAAATCGTCAACTTGTTAAAAGAGCAAGAGTTTCAGGAGTAATTGTTAGTACTTTTTTCTCAAAGGTATAAAAAAATTTTTTTGCCCAGGACAATTTCTTGGGCAGCTATACATAGATGGGTTCAACCAATTTGTATAGAATAATAAAAAATAACAAATGTAAATCATTGACGGAAAGTAGCATATTCTGTATGATGTAGTTGCTTGATTTTTTCATGAATAATTTCCATATTTTATAAGGGAATTATTCAAGCGCGGCAAAGGAGGGTAGTTACGCGCTATAAAAATGCAAGGAAAATAATGATAGCGCCTGGACTAAGGAAATCGGACGTTCAATCCTTAGTTGACGAGGAGGAGGTTTATCGAGTTTTCGGCGGGTACCTCCCGACCGCATTGCCCGGTCGCAATTTCGTTCTTAAAACATAAAAGCGATTTTATGGACAAAGGAACGAAAAGGCAATAATCAATAATATAGAGCGATATCAAACCTACATTTCTTTTTTTAAATTGATTGAATTAGACAGAATTCGATGTTAAAAAAAAGAGCGGATGTAGGCGGTATTTTTTATTGTCTTTTTCAAATCTATGAAGATATCGCTTGTAACGGAGGAATGTTAAAATGTGTGGAATTGTCGGATATAACGGAAAGTTGGATGCGAAGGAAATTTTAATTAAAGGATTGGAAAAACTGGAATATCGGGGATATGACTCAGCCGGTATCGCCATTCTGAATGAAAATGGTGTTACGGTTTTTAAAGATAAAGGCAGAATTGCCCACTTGCGTCAAATCGTTGATGATCAAGTTGAAGCAAATATCGGCATTGGTCATACGCGTTGGGCGACTCACGGTGAACCAAATCAAGTCAATGCCCATCCCCATCAAAGTGCATCAGGTAGATTTACCATTGTACACAATGGAGTTATTGAAAACTATCACTTGTTGCAAAGAGAATATTTAAAAGAGATTCCAATGCAATCTGATACGGATACAGAAGTGATTGTTCAATTAGTGGAACTATTCGCTAATGAAGGATTATCAACAAAAGAGGCGTTCCGCAAAGCGATCTCTTTATTGCACGGTTCTTATGCGATCGCCCTTCTTGATAAAGAAGATCCGGAAACGATTTATGTCGCAAAAAATAAATCTCCTTTGCTGATCGGAGTCGGTGAAGGATTCAATGTGGTGGCATCCGATGCTTTGGCGATGCTTCAGGTGACAAATCAATTTATTGAAATCCATGATGAAGAAATCGTACTTGTGCATAAAGATAAAGTGGAAATTTCCACTTTGGATGGACAAAAAATTGAACGAAACCCTTATACAGTGGAACTTGATGCGAGCGATGCCGAAAAAGGAACATATCCTCACTACATGTTGAAAGAAATGGATGAACAGCCTGGCGTGGTGCGTAAAATTATTCAAGAATATAGCAACGATGCAGGCGAATTGGCAATCGACGAACCGATCTTAAAAGCGTTGCGCGATGCGGACCGGATTTATATTATTGCAGCAGGAACCAGTTATCATGCAGGCCTTGTAGGAAAACAATATTTTGAAAAACTTGCCGGAATTCCAGTGGAAGTGCACATTTCCAGCGAGTTTGGCTATAACATCCCGTTGCTTTCCGAAAAGCCGCTGTTCATTTTCATTTCCCAATCCGGTGAAACAGCCGACAGCAGACAAGTGCTTGTAAAAGTGAAAAAATTAGGCCATCCTTCTTTAACTATTACGAATGTTGCGGGATCCACTCTTTCCCGTGAAGCGGATTATACTTTATTGCTACATGCCGGCCCTGAAATTGCCGTGGCATCGACAAAAGCTTATGTGGCACAACTTGCGGTACTTGCCATCGCCGCTTATGTCACTGGAAAAAGCAAAGGAATCAAATCCGATTTCGATTTGAAAACAGAGCTGGCCATTGCTGCCAACGCGATTCAATCTATCGTGGATTCCAAAGAGGAATTGCACAAAATCTCAAATGAATATTTAAGCAAGTCCCGGAATGCATTCTTCATCGGCCGCAATATCGATTATTATGTAAGTTTGGAAGGTGCTCTTAAGTTAAAAGAAATTTCCTATATTCAGGCGGAAGGTTTTGCAGGCGGGGAGTTGAAGCATGGTACGATTGCGTTGATTGAAAAAGGAACGCCAGTCTTTGCCCTCGTTACACAAGCGCCAGTGGCATTGAATATCCGCGGAAACGTGAAAGAAGTGGTGGCGCGCGGGGCAAATGCATGCGTAATTTCCATGGAAGGACTGGATGAGCACGATGACCGTCTGGTGATTCCGAAAGTTCATACACTTCTAACACCGCTTGTTTCTGTCGTGCCGCTCCAATTCATCAGCTACTATGCGGCTCTTGAACGCGGCTGTGACGTCGACAAACCTCGTAACCTAGCAAAATCTGTAACGGTGGAATAAAATAACCGATACTTGCAGTATGTGAGTGATAATTAATGTTGTCACACAATTATTGAATAATGTCACTGATTTTTGCCTTGATACAGCATAAATGCTTGCTGTATCAAGGTTTTATTTTTTTGGTTACATTTCATTATCCTTTCTACATTGATATCCTGTTCTTTTCTGAGATATTGAATAACGCTGAAAAAGCCGATACATAGAATTTTCGATGGAGAATAGAGTGAAAAATTTTTAGTTCGGCCATGATTTCAGAGATTTTTCATTTTGTTTGGTTACGCTTATAGTCAATATCAAGATGAACAGGAGGAGCTTTATGAACTATTTGAAATTATTGATGGCACTAATTTTCTGTTTTGCACTGATTTGTACGTCTGGTCACATCGCATTTGCGGATGATGATTTTGGGGAGCATCATGAGCATTACGAATGGGGTTATGGCAAAAAAGAACATATAGACGACCGCTATGAAGATGCAGGAGAAATGATTGGCTGGGGGACGGTTATCACATTTGCAGTGGCTGGGTTAATATTTCCGATGAGAAGATTAACCAAACCGATGATTACGACATTTCCGTCAATTAAGCAAATCTATATATCGTTGACGAAATTTTTGGGTAAATACCACATACTGATTGGAATCGTCACGGTCCTTTTAAGTATCTGTCACGGCATTCTCATGTACCTTCATGAAGGAAGATTGGAAGATGAAGGGGTTAGTGGACTAGTATCAGCTATTGTGTTGGGAATAGCCGGTTTGATTGGGTTAATGTTATTTAACAATAAAAAGGTTAAGAGCTTACGAACAACACATATGACGTTAATCGCTGTTACAATGGTTATTGCTCTTTTCCATATTTTCATTTCCTAATACGAATTTTGTTGGGATCTGATTAATACGGGGACAACTGCTATGGATAAATTCCATTTATTACAATAAATTCATGTTCAGCTATTTGCACCAAATTTGCGCCGGTAGGATTGACCGAACTGCCTGAAAAGGGCGTACTTTTATACATTGTTTGTGACAAGATTAATGATAAGTCATAACCAAAAAGCCTTGATATAGCCAAATGCTTGCTGTATCAAGGCTTTTTCTTTGTCATTTTAGAATATAAGATTTGGTATGGAAAGGAATTTCTTTCACATCGTTGAGCTTGTTAACGTAAAGCGCCATGGCATGGGCAACATTGGAAAGAAGGCCTATAAACTGAAATAATAAATCGCTGACGGGTTTTTCTTTATGGACATGATGGAGGGCGCGGTAAACAATCTTTGCATCATTTCTTACCCGGTGCAAATGCATGGCTGCCTGACACCCTTGTGGGATGACGAAATGTTTCATTGCTTCGCCCACTTGCCCGCTATAATAGTCGTACCGCGAGCTTAACCATTCAACATCTTCTTTCGTGATGGCCAGATTGCCCCGTACAGAACCATTGGCGTGATACGTTAATTGTTGCAGATGAATGAGATCATCTTTTATGATTTGCTCAGGCTCTTTGGTTAAATAGGGAATCACCATGCCAATGCTGACGGTTAATGCATCCGAAAGCACTTCATAATCCACTTTGCAGCTTTTCTCCCTCATATAGGTATAACAAATATAACGCAAATCTTTTTTCATTGAATATCACTCTCCTAATAAATAATCAGATTATGTTAATACATCAAAAGGAATCATCTGCTTCTTCTTCATTAAAGGTTCTTGATAAATGATGGATTTCACCTGAAATGTTTTGGCAATATTTTCGGTATTTAACGCGTCAGAAGGGGCATTATAAGCCACAAACTTTCCATCTTTTAAAAAAATACATTGGTCACAAATGCGGGTAGCTAAATTGATATCATGAATGGCTGCTATGACCGTTTTTCCTTCCTGTACGAGAGAATGAAGAATGTCCGTTACAATGACTTGATAGTAAATATCTAAGTCAGAAGTCGGTTCATCTAATAGTAAAATATCTGTTTCTTGAGCAATGGCTTTTGCTAAATAGACAAGCTGCCGTTCTCCTCCAGATAAAGAAGGGACAAATCGATGTTTCAAATGGCTGATGCCGACTTGCTCCAACGCTTTTTTGACGGCCAGCTGATCGGTTTTCATCCAGCGGGAAAACCGTTTTTTGTGTGGATAACGCCCCATTTCGACCACTTGTTGCACAGTAAAATTCGTCTCTAATGTGGTCGTTTGGGGCATATAGGTGATGCGTTTGGCGATTTCCAAAGGTTTCAGCTGTCGAAGGGACCGATTAAAAATTTTAATGTCTCCGCTATCAATCCGATTAATGCCGGCCAAACATTTTAATAAGGTAGATTTTCCCGTTCCATTCGGTCCAATGAGGGCAATAAACTTCCCTTTTTCAACAGTGAAGGAAAGGTTATTAAAAATGGTTCGGGCATTCCGATGAAAGGTTAAAGATTGAATTTCAAGAGCCGCTTCATTCATAAAAGTCCCTCCATTTTTTTCTGGCGCAATATTAAGAAAATAAAATATGGAGCACCTAAGAATGCAGTAATGATCCCAATTTGAATTTCAGCTGGGCGAATAACGAGGCGCGCGATTAAGTCAGCCAATGTTAAAAATAATGCACCACCTATCAGACTGGTTGGTATCAAATAACGATGGGTTGGCCCAATCAACAAGCGAATCATATGAGGAACAATTAAGCCGACAAATCCGATGGCGCCAGTCAAAGAGACGCAAACCCCTGTTAATAAAGAAGCGCTAATTAATAAAATGGTGCGTGTCCGTTGCACATGGATGCCCAAGTTTTTCGCTTCCTCTTCCCCAAGCAATAAAATATCCAACTGCTTGCGGTAGCTGAATATGAGAATATTGCAAAGGATAAAAGGGAGGATTAACAGCTTTACATCATCCCAATCCCGTCCATTTAAATTGCCCATAAGCCAGTATAGAATTTGCTGCAATTGGCCGTAGCTCGCGTATGTAATAATAAGAGAACTGCAAGCGGAAATGAACGAACTGATGGCGACCCCTGTTAAAAGAAGAGTTAACATGGATGTTTTGCCGTTTGATGTAGAAATGATATAGACAAGAAGCAAAGTGAGGAGAGCCCCTAAAAAACCAAAGACAGGAACAAAAAAGGTACTGATATGAGATAATCCAAAATAAATAGCAATGACTCCTCCTAAAGAGCCTCCTGATGAGATGCCAATGATGCCCGGTTCTGCCATCGGATTGCGGAATAAGCTTTGCATGACCACCCCACACACAGCTAAACTGGCACCAACAATGCTTGCTACAATGACACGTGGCAAGCGAATATAAAGCAAAATCTGTTCAAAGGTAGAGTCCGTTTCAAAATAGAAAAAAGGAAGTTTAGCCAAAAAAACTTGAACGGTTTCAAAAAAGGGAATCGTCACGCCACCGAAACTCGTGGCGATGACGATACTGAATAGAAATAATATAAAACTGGCGATAAAAAAGACGGGCATTTTCAGTTGCTTCATCTTTTGTTACTCCTTAGATAAAATCGCAGCCATTTCTTCTGCTCCTTCGATTACATAGTGGGAGGCAGTGGTTACATTGGCGCTGTCTAGCACATAAATCTTATTGTTTTTAATAGCTGGCACGTCTTTTAGTGCAGGGTCTTTTTTCCATTCTGTTACGAAAGCCGGCTCCCCATTGTTTGTAGTAGACCCCCAGGCAGTTGTAAAAATCACATCTGGTTTTAATTGAACCAATACCTCTTTTGAAATTTCCGGGTAGTCAGGGTAGGATTCGCCTACAATCCCTGCTTCCGATACAACATTAATTCCGCCGGCTAATTTAATCATTTCACCGATTGTGGTATTGTCTGTCACACTGGAGGAGTATTCCGTGTAATAAAGAACGCGGGGTTTATTTTCTTTTTTGTCCGCTTTTTCTTTTAATGCATCGATTCGTTTTTGAATATCCGCGATTAAGTTATTCGCTTTTTCTTGTTCTCCGACAATTTTCCCCAGCGTTTCAACGGTTTTTAAAATACCTTCAAAGGAAGTGTCATCGATGACTTGGAATGTTGTAATTCCGGCATTTTCTAATTGATTCAATACATCTGGATTAACGTAAGAAGGAATAATCACCAAATCTGGCTTTAATGCTAAAATTTGCTCGGCTGTTACGGTTTCAAATTTCGTTTCAATTGAATCGGTTTTGCCTGCAACATTGGAAATCGCTGGATCACTAGAAATCGCTGTGACGCCTACAAGATTTTCAGAAGGTACTAAATCCACCAGCAATTCATCGACAGCTAAAGCAGTCGAAACAATACGTTTCGGTTTTTCCGAAATGGTAATTTCCTTACCACGGCCATCTGTCACCGTCAGCGGATAAGCCGATTGTTTAGCTTGTTCGGATGGTTGATTTGTCGAATTTTCATCATCATTGTTGGCAGTATCGGTATTACAAGCTGTTAAAAATAATAAAAGCAATATGGGTAGTAGCAATTTGGTGAATTGATTCATCACAAATCTCCTTTTCTATAAAATTTTTTATATGTTTAGTGTGGCCACACATTAAACCAAAATAAAAAGCCTGTATCCCAAGTGGGAATACAGGCGTGAAAGCGTTAAAAAGCACAAAAAAGCATGACTTGCTTGCACCCGTTCTTTTCCCACCCGAAAAGACGTTTGCAAAGTGTTTAAGCAGGCTTCCTGACTCGGACTTCCTCTTACTCCTAACCCTTCCCGAATGTAACATTCAGTGGTTACTGTTAGTTTCATCCATCCTCACAGTAGCGGGGGCTGTACTAGATTTTCACTAGTTTTCCTTTTACCTCTTCCAAGAAGAGCACTTAAACACCCTCGATATGAAATTAACTATAATCTAGCATAAATCATTTTATAAATGCAACAGTATAACAAAATTTTACATTATTCCATCATTTCGGATATGCCAATCAGCATTTTTCGTATGGTCAAAAACGGTCGTTATATTTGTTATCCATTTATGCGGGAGAGGGGGATTGTGAAGTTATGACAGACAGTTCAACGAATAAATTAAAGATTGCATGAGTGCAAGTAATAAAGAATTCAAGTTTAATGAAATTGCTCAAATTTCAAGAAAAAACCAACCGCCAGCTTTACATGCAAAGGGATCTGTAAGAGGGCGTTTAGCGATAACAGAAGATCTAATGCGGCTGGAATCCGTATGGGATGATTTTAGCAGAATATTATGCTTCTAATTGATGGCTACAGTTGTTTAAACTGCTTTAAAAAAGGGTATAGAAAAGTAAACAGGTAGTGTGTAACGGACTATAACAAGATTTAAAATTCCATAATTTATTCACGAACGACATAATTTTGTAAGAAAAAAAATCCGGAAATTCAGTATGATGATAATAAGAACTATACATAATAGGAACGTGAGGGAACAGGATTTCGGAATACATATATAGAGAGTAAAAAGTCGTTTGACTGAAAGAATAAATTAAAGGAGATATTTTAAGGAGCTGATTTATATGTTGATTAACAATTCAAAACAAAATGAAATTGTTGCGAAATTAATGAATGAACTTGAAATCATGGATGGAAGTGAGTTTGAAGATTTATATAATCAGTTGGATATCGCCCACCAAACGATTGTGGATGCGGCATTACGCGAGTATGTGGACTGTTCTTTAAGCGATGCGTATTGGAGTTCTGTTAAATGAATGGTTAAATTATGAAATATTTAAGGAAACAGTGGAAAAATTCCTTTGTTTATGCTCCTGTTTGTAGGACAATACAAATAGGAGTTTTTTATTTGTCCCGAAACAATTTTCTGCTTTATGATCGCCACAGCCTTTATTATTGGCATTGGAATCTCTTGGCTCTGAGTTACTGTTGCTGTTATGGGCAATCAAAAAATCGTTTTTACGCGCATCCATAACGATAACCCTTCTGATATGAAAAAAGGAGTTGCAAGATGCTAAAAATCGTAAAGTATTTTCATAAAACAGAATGGAGCTTGATGTTCCTCGGAATTTTTCTAATTATTGTTCAAGTGTGGCTGGATTTGAAACTGCCCGATTATATGGCGGAAATTACAACGCTCATCCAAATGGAAGGGACATCTGTAAAAGAGCTCATCAAACCGGGCAGTTCCATGTTGCTTTGTGCAATCGGCAGCATGATGGCTTCAATCATTGTCTGTTTTACCACTGCAAAAATTGCAGCCGGTTTATCGAAACGTCTTCGCGGCCAGATTTTTGAAAAGACACTCTCTTTTTCAATGGAAGAGATGAACCGTTTTTCGACGGCCAGTTTGATTACCCGTTCAACGAATGATATTACACAAGTCCAGCTGTTTATAGCAATGGGTTTGCAGGTGTTGATTAAAGCACCGATCTTGGCGACATGGGCCATTGTGAAAATTTCCAATAAAAGCTGGCAATGGACAGCGGCAACCGGTGCAGCCGTGTTCATTTTAATCCTGATGTTGACCATGATTATTGTATTTGCCATTCCAAAATTCAAAATGATCCAAACCCTGACGGATAATTTGAACCGGGTGACCCGTGAAAATTTGACGGGGCTTCGCGTGATCAGGGCGTATAATGCCGAGAAACATCAAACGGAAAAGTTTGAAAAAGCGAATAACGATTTGACGAATACAAACTTGTTTGTCAGCCGTCTTATGGTGATGGTTCCACCCGGAATGTCCTTGATCATGTCCGGGCTAAGCCTTTCGATTTATTGGATTGGCGCATTTATCATTCATGAAGCGGCGCTGGAAGACCGTATCACCCTCTTTTCCAATATGGTCGTATTCACGTCCTATGCCATGCAAGTCGTCATCGCCTTTATGATGGTCAGCATTGTGTTTGTGATGCTTCCGCGTGTTTCCGTATCAGTGAAGCGGATATTGGAAGTACTTGAGACTAAAACGAAAATTAAAGATGGTACTGAAACAAAGGGCAATCCGAAACATGCAGGTGAAGTGGAGTTTAAAAATGTCAGTTTTACCTATCCCGGATCGGCTGAACCGGTGCTCCACAATATCAGTTTCAAAGCGCAAAAAGGAGAAACGGTTGCTTTCATCGGTTCAACGGGAAGCGGGAAAACAACAATTGTGAATTTGATTCCCCGGTTTTACGATGCAACAGAGGGAGAAGTGTTGGTGGACGGAATCAACGTGAAAGAATATAAGCAGGATGCACTTCATGCAAAAATCGGGTATGTTTCACAAACGGCGGTATTATTTAGCGGTACGGTTGCATCAAATGTCGCGCTCGGCTCTGAAATGGTTTCAAGAGAAGCGGTAAAACGGGCGGTAGAAATTGCCCAAGGAAAAGAGTTTGTTGAAAAGCTGGATGAGCAATACAATGCAGCGGTAGCCCAAGGGGGAGCAAACTTTTCCGGAGGGCAAAAACAACGGCTATCCATTGCCCGCGCCATTTATCGCAACCCTGAAATCTATATTTTCGATGATTCTTTTTCCGCCTTGGATTATAAAACGGACCGGGCTTTAAGGGAAGCGTTAAGGAATGCGACAAGAAATGCCACCACTTTGATTGTTGCCCAGCGGATCGGAACAATCAAAGATGCAGACCAAATCATCGTATTGGAAAATGGCAGAATCGTCGGAAAAGGTACGCATGAACAATTGATGGAAAGTTGCAAAACCTACCAGGAAATCGCCTATTCCCAGCTTTCAAAGGAGGAATTGAATCATGGCTAGTGAAATGAGAAAACAACAAAAAATCAAGCCATCATCCCAAGCTACAAGCAGTCATGGTATGCCATCCGGTCCTCCTTCCGGCGGGCATCCCGGTCAGCGTCCCATGGGAATGCCTGCAGGTAAAGCAAGCGACTTCAAAAAAACGATGAAGCAGCTATTTATTTACTGCAAAGACTATGTGCCTTTTATTGCGATTGCAATGAGTTTGGCCTTAATTGCCGCCATCCTTAATGTCTATGGTCCAGATAAGTTGAAGGAAATGACGGATATCATTCAAGAAGGATTAATGACTTCGATTGATCTGGAAGCGATTAAAGCTGTAGGATTTTTTCTGGCCGCCCTTTACGGATTCAGTTTTGCCATCAATTATATTCAAGGTTTCATTATGGCAACCGTAACGCAAAAAATTACGAAAAAAATGCGCACGGATCTATCACAGAAAATCAATCGGCTGCCTTTAAGTTATTTTGACCGAACAACGTATGGAGATGTACTGAGCCGTGTGACAAATGATGTTGATATGATTGGACAGACGCTGAACAACAGTATAAGCCAGCTGGTGTCCGCCATTGCCACCTTTGTCGGCGCCTTGGTGATGATGTTTTATACCAACTGGATTATGGCGCTGACCGGAATATTGGCTACATTCATCGGTTTTTCGTTTATGTCGGTGATCATCAAGTATTCCCAAAAATATTTTATTGGGCAGCAAACAGAACTGGGCGCCATCAACGGACATATCGAAGAAATTTATACGGGACAACATATTGTGAAGGCCTATAATGCAGAAAATGAGGCGAAGTCAAAATTTCATGCAATCAATGACCGGTTATACCAAAATGCATGGAAATCGCAATTTTTGTCCGGCATGATGATGCCGCTCATGCAATTTATCGGCAATTTTGGCTATGTGGCCGTGTGCATTGTTGGGGCGTACCTTGTGACGGCAGATGCCATCACCATTGGAACCATTGTGGCATTCATGATTTATATTCGCCTATTTACACAGCCTTTGACCCAGTTTGCCCAAGTGGGTACCAATCTGCAATCTACGGCAGCAGCCAGTGAACGGGTTTTTGAATTTTTGGCGGAAGAGGAATTGAAGCCTGAAATCCAAAAACTTGGAAAACTTGGGGACATTAAAGGAAATGTGGAATTTAAAAATGTCCGTTTTGGTTATGATCAAGACCGGTTGATTATTAAAGATTTTTCGGTTTCGGTTAAAGCCGGGCAAAAAGTCGCCATTGTCGGTCCAACCGGCGCGGGAAAAACGACATTGGTGAACCTGCTCATGCGGTTTTATGAAGTGAACAGCGGCGAAATCATGATTGATGGCATACCAATTCATCAATTAACGAGGGAACAAGTCCACGATCTGTTTTCAATGGTGCTTCAAGATGTGTGGCTGTTTGAAGGAACCATCCGTGAAAATATCGCCTTTTCCAAAAAGGATGTCACAGACGAAGAAATCATTTCCGTTTGCCAGTCAATTGGACTTCATCATGCCATTCAGGCATTGCCGAATGGTTATGACACCGTTCTGAATGATAAAGTGAATTTATCCAATGGACAGAAGCAATTATTGACGATTGCCCGCGCCATGATCAAAAATGCTCCGTTATTGATTCTGGATGAAGCGACAAGTTCCGTCGATACCAGAACGGAATTGCAAATTCAACGGGCAATGGAAAAATTGGCAGTCGGAAAAACTTCATTTATTATTGCCCACCGTCTTTCAACTATCAAACATGCGGATTTGATCCTGGTAATGAGAGACGGAGAAATTATTGAAAAGGGCACTCACGAAGAACTGCTCGGGAAAAATGGATTCTACGCAGAGTTGTATAAAAGCCAATTTGAACAAGTATCCTGATAAATGGCAGGCTTCCTGAATGACTGGAACCAAACAGGATTTATATTTCAACCTTCTGAGATGATTAGTAAATGTGTTTTTGATACACACTTGACACAAAACGGGAAAATAATGAACATATGGAAATTGAAAAAATTGAGCGGAGGATATCAATGAAAACTTTTAAAATGCCAAAAATGATGAAAATGATCGCCATTCCACTGGCCTTAAGCGCAATGCTTGCAGGCTGTTCAAATGATGATGCAACGGTCGCATCCGTGAATGGGGAAAAAATTACACAAGGCCAATTGAATGAAGCATTGACTGAACAGTACGGTGCGGAAGTATTAAATAGTTTAATTGCCGATAAAATTGTGGAATTGGAAGCGAAGAAACTGAAAGTATCCGTAACAGACGATGAAGTGGATGCGGAATACAAAGACTATGTGGAGCAATATGGGGGAGAAGAAAGTTTTAAACAATTGCTCGCTACTTACAACATGGATGAAAAAGTGATAAAGAATGACATTAAAAAATATCTTTTAACGAAAAAAGTGATGGAAGACTACGTTAAAATAACAGATGACGAAGTGAAATCTTACTTTGAGGAAAATAAAGATGCTTATAATCAACAAGAACAGGTAGAAGCAAGCCATATTCTGGTGGAAGATGAGAAAACGGCAAAAGAAGTCATCAAAAAATTAAAGGATGGAGAAGATTTTGCTAAACTAGCAAAAGAATATTCCACTGATACAGGTACAAAAGATGACGGCGGTTACTTAGGCTATTTTGGCAAAGGTGAAATGGTGGAAGAATTTGAAAACGCCGCATTCGCCATGAAAAAAGGTTCCATCAGCAGTGAGCCGGTAAAAACGGATTATGGTTACCATATCATCAAAGTAACGGACAAAAAAGAAGCGAAAGAAGCGGTATTTGAAGATGTGAAAGACCGGGTTTATCAAGACCTTCTAAAACAAAAAGTGGATGAACAATATTCAACATGGTTGTCAGAGAAGATGGATGAATATAAAATTGAAAACAAATTAACAGGTGACAAAAAAAGATAAATAATTCAGGAAAAGAGGCTGGGACAAAAGATAAAAACACCATTTTCTCCCGGGAGAAAATGGTGTTTTTTTGATAATTGAAGAAAATTGATTTCCGTTCCGGGGACGCTTTCCGCGGGCCCGGCTCGAGCCTCCTCGGAGCTCAATCCTTCGCTCCTGCGGGCTCTCGAGACTCGGGCTGTTCCCGCAGGAGTCGCCCCGTCACTCCAATCAATTTTTTACAAAAATTCTTTTTGCAGCTCGTTCACTTTATTAGTTATGTCCCAGCCTCTTTTTTCTTTTTGCCATTAAAAAAAAACGGCCGTCTTATTTTGGAATAATTTATGGCAGAGATGAAAAGGATTTGTAAAATATCCCCCACTTCCCAAATGTTTTACAGTTACTTTAATGTTTTTTCACAACTGTCTTATAAGATGATGGTGAAAAAATGAGAAGGGGGAATAGTAATGAATTTTCCATCAGTGGATTATTCATGGCTCGGAAACGGGACGGTCATTGCGATTATCGCCATTGTCCACGTCATTATCAGCCATGGTGTAGCCATTGGAACATCCGTTTTGACCGTATCTTTGGAACATCGAGCGTTTAAGACGAACAATCAAAAACTAGATGGGTTGGCCAAAAACATTGCGAAATGGATTTTAATCATCACTACAACAGTAGGAGCGATGACCGGTGTGGGAATCTGGTTTTCGACAACGGTCATTCAGCCGGATTCGATTGGTTCTTTATTGCGAATCTTTTTCTGGGCTTGGGTAACAGAATGGGTTTGCTTTATCACCGAAGTCATTCTATTAATCATTTACTATTACACATGGGACCGTTGGCAAGATCCTGAGAAGAAAAGAAAACATATTTATATAGGAGTTGGCTTAAGTATTGTTTCATGGCTGACAATGGCCATTATCACAGGCGTGTTGGCAGCAAAATTGACACCCGGGAAATGGATTGAGACATTCTCATTCTGGAATGCCTTCTTTAACCCAACGTATTTGCCTTCTTTAGGATTCCGAATGTTCTTAGCTATCTTATTGGCGATTGTACTTGTTTCATTATTCATACGTCTATTCGTAAAAGACCTTTCACTGAGGGAAGAATCCTTTAAAGTATTCGGTTTTTGGGGTGCGATTTCTTTGCCAATGACCTTCGTTTTAGGGCTTTGGTATTTATGGTCCATTCCAGATCAAGCCTACAATATGATTGTTTTGGCAACAGGAATGACCGAAAGTACATTTAAAATCATCAATGGTCTTGCATTATTGATTTTACTGGTTTTTTCTGTTTGGCTTATCCGAAGCCCGAAAAAAGTGCCCATTATCCTTTCTATAGCAGTGTTTGGTGCGTCCATCGGATTTATCGGAGAATTTGAGGTGGTAAGGGAATACATCCGAAAACCTTTCATCATTTATGATTACATGTACGCAAACGGACTTCTCGCCCAAGATCGGGAAAAAATGAATGAAGAGGGCTTTTTAGCCAATGCGACTTGGGCAAAAGAAAAGGAAATTACGGAAGAAAACAAAGTGGAGGCCGGAAGAGAAGTTTTTGTAGGCCAATGTATTGCTTGCCATACCATCGATGGTTGGAGAACAAAAAGGGCGTTAGGAAAGCGTTTAGCCGGATGGGATGAAGAAGCATTGAAAAACTATATACCAACCATGCATACGGTGCGGGTTGCCATGCCTCCTTTCATGGGAACTGAAGAAGAATTGGATGCCTTAGCAGCCTATTTGAAATCAGAAATTGACCGCGTAAATAATGAAAAGGAGGTAAGTCAAAATGAATAATTTGCCGATTTCTCCTGATAATGCGTTACCAATTCCGGCACCTCTGGGTTTAATGGAATTATTAATCATCTTAACCTTTATCATTCATATTCTATTTGTAAATTTTACGGTTTCACTTGTAACGGGAGCAGTGGGATTAGAGATTGCCGGGAAAATTAAAAAAAGTGCTTTCTTGGATAATATGGCAAAAAGTTGTTCTTTTCATGCTTCCATTCATAAAAGCATCGCTGTTGTAATGGGGGTAGCTCCACTGCTCATTATTAGTGTGATTTATACTCAATATTTTTATTCCAGCACCATTTTAATCGGGAAAATATGGATCAGTGTCATTCCTTTATTAATCATTGCATTTCTTTTGTTATATCTTTATAAATTCACATGGGATAAGTGGCAAAATAAAAAAGTGCTACATATTCTTGTAGGATTTGCAGCAATGTTGATATTGTTATATATCCCGCTTATTTTCATCGTGAATATTACTTCGATGCTGTATCCAGAAAAGTGGGGCGAGGTTCAAGGATTTTTCCCTAGCTTATTGTATTATCCGCAAATTTGGCAAAGATATTTACATTTCATCCTTGCCAGTCTTGCTACAGGCGGCTTTTATGTATTCCTGTTTTACGCATACAAAAGCCGAAAAAAAGGCGGTTTGGAAGATTATGAACAAAGCCTGAAATTATTTGGTGCCAAAGTGGGCTTATGGATTACAGTAGTGCAATTAATTGCAGGATTCATCCTGTTATTCGCCTTTAAACCGGAAGTCAGAATGTTGTTCATGGGTGAAGATTTATTATTAACTACTTTATTAATGCTTTCAATCGTTTTAACCATTATTTTATGCGTCTTTTTATTCCTTGCGGGATATAAAGATTCTTTCAAATCCTTTGTTTTGTCCGCAACTCTGTTCGTGTTGATTGTAGGAATCATGGGATGGATCCGTCATGAAGTAAGAGAAACTTATTTATCCCCTTATTTTGATGAATTCCCAAGAACAGAGCAATCGATGGAAAAATAATATGAATTGCAAGCGGCAGTTTAGATGAAGCAGAAGCTTACTAAACTGCCTTTTATGTGCGCCCGGCATGTACATGAACGATAGGGTGTAAGTCCCGAACCCCGAAGACAGAAGTCAGCAGAGGTCATCGTATTAGTTGGTTTAGAACTACTAAGAAGGACTGAACAATTAAGAGAGAATAGCCCTTGGCATTCAGTGAGTCATGATGAACACAGAAAACGTAGTACCTCACTTGAGGAAGGAAGCGGTGAATCCCGTGGGAGACCTCTTGGAGGGTGGAGTGACCACTGGCATAAAGAGAACAGCTATTCACGGAAGTTATAAAGACTTGCGTCAATTATCTTAATTGAACCGCCGTATACGGAACCGTACGTACGGTGGTGTGAGAGGACGGGAGCTAATCAATCCCTCCTACTCGATTTGTAAGAATATCGATGAAAGGAAGTATTCGAATTTATAAAATATTCGAATTTATAAAAAATAATTGCATAATTTACCAAATAAGATTATAAATATTAATATATTCTTATTTTTGTAGCATAAATTCTCGTATAATCTTTTTAATTGTCATAAAACAAGGAGGGGTTTGGATGGGAAATGTTCCTAAAGTGTTGCAAAATTTGCGTCTTCCCGTGATTGGGGCACCGATGTTTATTATTAGTACACCAAAGCTAGTGATTGCCCAGTGTAAAGCAGGAATTGTGGGTTCTATGCCGGCATTGAATGCAAGACCATCTAGTCAATTGGATGAATGGCTTGCGGAAATTACGGAAGAACTCGCCAGCTACAATGCCAAAAATCCGGATAAGCCTGCTGCACCTTTTGCCATTAATCAAATCGTTCATAAAACGAATGACCGTTTAGAAAAGGATATGGAACTTTGCGTTAAGTATAAAGTTCCTATTATTATTACGTCCCTTGGTGCACGGGAAGAGGTATATGAGGCTGCCCATAGTTATGGCGGTTTTGTATTCCATGATGTCATTAATAATACCTTTGCCAAAAAAGCCATTCAAAAAGGGGCAGATGGACTGGTGGCAGTGGCGGCAGGAGCTGGTGGACATGCTGGAACCCAAAGCCCGTTTGCTCTTGTACAAGAAATTCGGGAATGGTTTGATGGTCCATTAGCTTTATCGGGAGCGATTGCACGCGGACACTCTATTTTAGCTGCACAAACAATCGGAGCCGACTTTGCATATATTGGTTCTCCATTCATTGCAACCCATGAAGCCCGGGCGGCGGAGGAATACAAGCAAATGATTGTGGATAGTTCTGCAGAAGATATTGTTTACAGCAATCTTTTTACAGGCGTACATGGGAACTATTTGAAAGGCTCCATCATTAACGCCGGCTTGGACCCGAATAATTTGAAAGAAAGCGACCCTTCAGCCATGAACTTTAAAGAAGCCGGCAAAAAAGCCTGGAAAGACATTTGGGGAAGCGGCCAAGGAATTGGCGTCATCAAAGAAATCACTTCTACAGCGCAGCTGGTGGATCGATTATACAAAGAATATCATCAAGCTTATGAGGAGTTAATTCAAAAGAGAGCCGTATATGCAAATCGATAAAATATGCAGACTTCCTAATGATAGACAGATTCTAACGTCTGTTTAGCATCGGGAAGTTTTTTTGGTTCGCTTACTAATCGATTTAGTGCGTTTACTACTTTATTTGGATCAAATGTTGCCTCCATTAGTGCATTTACTACTTTATTTGGATCAGATGTTGCCTCCATTAGTGCATTTACTACTTTATTTGGAGTGGATGGTACTTCCTTTAGTGCATTTGCAACCTTATTTGGTGCGGATGGAGTTTCCATTAGTGCGTTTGCAACCTTATTTGGTGCGGATGGAGTTTCCATTAGTGCGTTTGCAACTTAATTTGGTGCGGATGGAGTTTCCATTAGTGCGTTTGCAACTTAATTTGGTGCGGATAGTATTTCCATTAGTGCGTTTGCAACCTTATTTGGTGCGGATGGAGTTTCCTTTAGTGCGTTTGCAATCTTATTTGGTGCGGATGCAACCTCTTTTAGTGCATTTACAACCTAATTTAGTGCGGATACCTCCACCTTGTATTGAAAAAATATTGCAAATACAACAAAAATCAAATAAAATCTTTATAAAATATTGCATTTGCAACAAAAAGAAGGGTTTACAATGAAAGAAGTTCTTCGAGAAATTGGCATGATTGCAAGAGCGTTGGATTCTATCAGCAATATCGAATTTAAAGAATTTGATTTAACAAAAGGACAGTACTTATATCTTGTTCGAATATGCGAAAATCCGGGCATCATTCAAGAAAAGCTAGCGGAAATGATAAAAGTGGACCGGACTACTGCCTCCCGCGCCATTAAGAAGCTGGAATTAAATGGTTTTATTGAAAAGCGCGGCGATGCAAACAACAAAAAAATTAAAAAATTATACCCAACTGAAAAAGGAAAAAGCATTTATCCATTGCTTAAAAGAGAACACGATCATTCCAACGCCGTGGCTTTAAAAGGACTTTCTGAATCAGAAGTGGAAGCATTGTTCCATCTTTTGCAACGGGTAAGAAAAAATGTGGAAAAAGATTGGGAGTATGTCAAAAAAGGGAATAAACGAAATTATTGATGTAAGGAGCGACTCTTATGATATTCAAAATAAAAAAATGCACCCTTGAAGATATGGAAACATTGCAAAAGGTCGGCAGCGAAACCTTTTATGAAACCTTCAAGGATCAAAATTCGCCGGATAATATGAAAGCCTATTTGGAAAAGGCTTTTAATCCGGTGCAACTTGAAAGGGAATTATCCAATATCCATTCGCATTTTTACTTTGTTTATGTGCAAGATGAAGTGGCCGGCTACTTGAAGCTGAATATCCATGATGCCCAGACGGAAGAAATGGGGGATGAATCCCTTGAAATCGAACGGATTTACATTCGGAAAAAATATCAAAAGTTTGGACTTGGAAAAGCTTTGCTGAATAAAGCCATTGAAATTGCAAAGGCGTTAGATAAGAAAAAAATTTGGCTTGGCGTCTGGGAAAAGAATGAAAATGCCATTGGTTTCTATGAGAAAATGGGATTTGTTAAAACCGGCTCCCATGCCTTTTATTTGGGCGATGAGGAACAAACGGATTACATTATGGTTAAAACATTGGAAGGTTGAAGTGGAGGAAAGGAATAATTTTGGGGAATCCTCGTATTTTGGGAAGCTTTCAAAGTGGATTTGGAAATCAAACCCACTTTTTTAACTTCCTTTATTCTTTTCTGCAATATCTTTTAGCAAAGCAATGATTTCTTTATTTTGTTCAATTTGAATCTCACTATTGATACGGAGAAGTCTCAACCATCTGAAGAAAAAAGCAATCAACAATATTCCCTTGAAATCAAACCCGACAAATAATAAAAACCCGCTTTGAAATATAAAGCCTTTTCAAAACGGGTTTTTAATTGGAAAAATACAGGATATTTTTTGCGAATCAACATAAAACGATGATCCGAAATGGTGTGGTTTGGGCAGGAATGCTGCGGGTTGTTGGTCCATAAATAACGACTAAATCCCGGTTTCCAGGATATTTTGAAAAGAGTTGCCCATTACTCATCAAAATGGGGGTGAAAGGAGATAAATGTAATTGCAATTGCCCATCGCTGCTTAACAATTGATGATCGAAATAGCTGACTTTCACATTCCGGTCCGGATATTCTTTCACTATCACAAGGGCTTGATATTGGGGTGGATAGATGAGAATGGCCGGCAAATCGCCATTATAGTATCCCGTCACTTTGTCTCCAATCATGACTGTTTCTTGGTTGATGAAGTATGTTGAAGGGGTGACGACAAAATTGACGATTGAACCGGATTCATCTTCCACTGTAAACAATTTATTGCAACCTTCCATTTCGCCCCTTTGCCCCGTGAAAAAATCACTGATTGCCGTAACGGCCCCGCTGAAAGATAAAAAATTGGTCATGCGATACCTCCAGAACAAAGTAAATTCATTTCCATAACTAACAATATAGGTTATGATCTGAAAAAGTTTTGGTTAATTCGTGGTTCGAATCCAGTTCATTTTCACCATTATTCCGATAAAAGTCATTCTAAGAATATCGGGTAAGAAAATGAGTCAGATACTAAACTATGAACTGAAGGAGGAAGGAAAATGCTGAAAAGTCTTAATGAGGCGTTGGAATATATTGAAGCCCACTTAAATGACGAAATCGATGAAAAGGAAATTGAGAAAATTACAGGGACTTCGATTTATCATTTTAGACGAATTTTTTCATTTCTTTCAGGAATGACTTTAGGTGAATATATTCGAAATAGGAGATTATCTAACGCTACCTTTGATTTGCAAAATGAGGGAATGAGTGTCACAGAAGCCGCATTTAAATATGGGTATGAATCGGTAGACGGATTTTCCCGTGCTTTTAAAGAATGGTCAGGTATTAGCCCGTCAGAAGTAAGAAAGTCAACGAAGCTGAAAGCATTTCCGAAGCTCTCCTTCCAATTAACCATAAAGGGAGGAATCGATATGGACTATCGAATCGAGAAAAAGGAATCCTTTAAAATTGTAGGAAAGAAAAAAAGAGTTCCCATTCAATTTAAAGGAATTAATCAAGAAATCGTGGAATTAGCAAAGAGCATTACCCCAGAACAAAGGGAAAAGTTACGAAGCTATGCTGATATGGAACCATTTCAAGTCGTAAACGCATCTTTTAATTTTGATGATGGATGTATGGAGGAAAAAGGGAGTCTTGATCATATGATCGGCTACTTAACTACAAAAGATGTGGATTTTGAAGAATTTGATGTCGTAAAAGTGCCTGCACTTACTTGGGCGATTTTTTCATCAAAAGGCCCATTCCCAAACGTCATGCAAGAAACTTGGGCAAAAATTGCTTCAGAATGGCTACCTTCATCGGATTATGAATTAGTGGAAGCACCCAATATTTCCTTTACAGGCGATTTAAGTGATATGAACAATGTATATAGCGAGATTTGGTTTGCAGTAAAGAAAAAGGAGAAATAGGGAGAGTGGTTGTAGTGGCATAACATGATGTTATGCCACATTGTTATTTTTCCGTAAAAGCGATTTTCAGCCCAATCAATGTAAAAATGGATCCTTGCAGATAGTTCATTTTTTTGGAAATCATCGGATTTTTGCGCAGGAATTCTCCCACCTTGCCTGCAAAGACGCTGATTAAGCCAAAAATAAGGATTGTTTGAATGATAAATACAATCCCCAATAAGACCATTTGAAGGGAAACGTACCCGGCCTCATAATTGATAAATTGCGGGAATAAAGCCAAAAAGAACAAAGAAACTTTCGGATTTAACAGATTCATGATGATTCCTTTTTGATATAACGATTTGTAATCCAAGGAATCCGCACTTCCTAAGTTTATGCCGGAACTTTTATCCATAAAGGATTTATAAGCCAAATATAATAAATAAGCAGCTCCTGCATATTTTACGGCGTTAAACGCGATGGCGGAATGATAAACAACGGCCGCGATTCCGGCGGTTGCGGCGCCAATATGTACGATTAGCCCTGTGCATAGGCCGAGCGTCGTATAAATGCCTGCTTTTTTCCCCTTTGCCATGCTTTGCGCCAATGTGAACATATTATCCGGCCCCGGCATAATGGTAAGAATGGCGGCTACGCTCAAAAAAGATAAGACCGTAAGCAGCTCCAATGATCTAAACCCCCTTAGTACAAATTTTTTATATTTTAACATAGATAAAAAATTGATATTGTTTAATTAAGGAATATATAAAATATTTCAGAGAGTGGGAAAATGAATTGAGAAAACGTATCGAAAAGCGGTTTGCATACCTTTATACGGGGGAGCTGGCCGCCGTCATATGTTTTATTATTGTGAGTTGGTTGTGGAATGAAGCCTATCCCCAATACAGGATATATTCTCTTGCTTCCTTTTGGCTGTCATTTATTTTTCTGGAATTCCTTTTAGTGCAAGGGAGCATGTATTGGTTTTCCAAATGGAAGCAGTTAAAAAAAGAGAATACACCTGTCACACCAATAAAAGTGGTACTGCGGATGAAGAAACTGCAGAAGATGAATATTGTTCTTATCATTGTCACGCCATTCGTTTTTGTTTTGGACATTTTCAGATGGTACCCGTTGCTGCCGGCAGAGGGTCTGACGCTTTCGGCTTTTGTTTTCATTTTTGCCATACTTGAATATATTAATTATTTTCATATACAACTTTCTTATGACAATCAATCGGATATACAGTATTTATTCAGGCACAAAAAGTTAAAAAGGGCGAGTTTAAGTAAAGACTTCGAACGGTTAAAAAAGTGAAGAGGTTTCCTTCACTTTCCGCTTTATTTATTCGTATTTTGTGCTCTCAACAAGTCACGGATTTCCCTTAACAGCTCTTCCTTCGTATCCAGCTCAGGAGCAGCTTCCTCCACCACTTCTTCTTTTTTCTTCTTTGTCAGCTTATTCAACATGCGAATAAATAGAAAAATGGCAAAGGAGATAATCAAAAAGTCGATGACGCTTTGCAAAAATACGCCAAAGGAAACCGTTGCATCCCCTACTCGCCAAATAAATGATTTGGTAAAATCGATTCCCCCGGTAAGAACCCCGACAAGTGGCATGATGATGTTGTCCACCAATGAAGAAACAATTTTGCCAAAAGCGGCCCCGATCACAACGGCTACGGCAAGATAGATGACATTCCCCTTCATGGCAAATTCTTTAAATTCTTTCCACATATAAATCCTCCAATATTTCCATGATGTTAAAATATTCCCTGTTTTGTCATGATGTAAACCGTTTAGTAGTTTTTTGAAGGGGCAGGAAGCATATAATATATATAGAAATGTTTTCCTGAACCAGGAGTTTTAAAAACAGTGGGGGGAGAAAATGGATCGAAATGAAATAAAACATTTGCGAATCAAGCAGTTGGCAGTTGTAAATGGAGCCATGATAACCGTTTTACTCCTCTTTTCTGCCATCATTCGTTTTGCCCCTGGCAGCTTTGCTTATTTCACCTTGGCTTTCGCTATATTCTCTTTTATTTATGCTGTGGTTGCGTTGGTAAAGAAGGATTCTCCAAAGTCGATCATTCCGCTCTTTGAAAAAGTGGCCGCATATGAAAGAGAAAAGTTGGGAGACGGATGGTATAAGCAAAGAAAAGCAGTCATTGTGTGCTATTTTATCATCGGATGCAATTTATTGGCGTCATCATTCTCTTCCTGGAATAACAGTTCCATAGAAAATATTCAACCGGATACCTTTTTTATGGGGGTCATCTCCATTTTGACTTTGGGAATGGTCAATCTCTTGATGCTGTTTCATAACCGGAAAATCGATCATTCAACAAAGGAAGATTTAAAAGGGTATACTTGGAAGTCCACCCTTATTGCTGCCGCAGTGGGAATTGCAGTTGTAACATTATTGATTGTATTTACGATTCATTATATTTTTTCAGGTATATAAAAAATTGGAAAATCAAGAAACACCATTTGGATTCAATTCAAAATGGTGTTTTTTGTGTGTCCCGCAACGGTAAAAAGATTATACGTCTGTAAAGAGGGTACAATAATACGGAAATATAACAATGAGGGAGAAATGATGGATGGATCAACAGATTTTAACAAAAGCGCAACAGGAAGAGTTAATTGGCATACTGAAGGAGCGCTTTGAAAAAAATATGCATCGCCATGAAGGATTGGATTGGGGACCGATTCAGGAGAAACTGGAAGCGAATCCGGATAAGCTTGGGTCTTTATATAAAATGGAAATAACTGAAGGGGAACCTGATGTAATAGGATATGATGAAAAGACAGAAGAATATCTGTTTTGCGATTGCTCCAAAGAAAGTCCCAAAGGGCGCAGAAGCCTTTGTTATGACCGTGAAGCATTGGAGTCGAGAAAAAAACACAAGCCTGAAAACAGCGCGATGGATTTGGCAAAAGAAATGGGCATTGAGATGTTGACGGAAGCACAATACCGCGAACTGCAAAAATTGGAGCCTTTCGACACCAAAACATCCAGTTGGATTTTGACGCCGGAGGATATCCGCCAGCGGGGCGGGGCATTGTTTTGTGACTGTCGTTATGGCCATGTTTTTGTTTATCACAATGGAGCGGATTCTTATTACAGTTCCAGAGGATTTCGCGGGTTGTTGAGGGTATAACCTCGCACCAATCATATGTGGGAGATTTTCCCCTGTCCTATTGTTTGCAGGAAGGGATGATGTGCCAGATGCAATCATCGGTATATGGTCTATTTTCTTGCCCCTGTTTTCACGGTAATTGCCGCATTTCCAGAAAGTCTCTCAACACTTTCAAAAACAAGTTTTTAAAGGAGAAGATGATATGGCCATCCAATATAAAGAGATTCTTTCAAAATCAATACTGACGGAAGCGTCTGGGTATCTGGATATCGGATTTACCCATTCATTGAATCCTTATGGCGGCTGCGCTTTTGCTTGCCGCTATTGTTATGTCCGCGAATTGCCGATTCAAAAGTTTAAAGGAATTTCATGGGGCGAATGGGTGGATATCAAAATGAATGCGCGGGAAGTTTACCGGAAAGAAATCATAAAACTTCGAAAAAAAGAACGTCCCATCAATCTTTATATGTCTTCCGCAACGGATCCATATCAGCCGATTGAAAGAAAGGCGTGCATCACAAGGGGGATATTGGAAGAAATGCTCCAAAATCCCCCGGATCTCCTTGTCATTCAAACAAGGGGCCCTTTAATTGAAAGGGATATAGATCTGCTTGTCCAACTGAAAGAACAATGCAAATTGATCGTATCCATGACCGTTGAAACGGATCGGGAGGATGTCAAACGGGTTTTTGCCCCTTTCGCCCCAAGCATAAAAAAACGGATTGAAACGCTGGAAAAATTGCACCTTGCCCAAGTTACAACACAAGCGGCCATTTCCCCGGTGTTGCCATTCACTCCCGGGTTTCCCAAAAAACTTGATGGCATTGCCGATTATATATGGATAGATACATTGACGATTGGTGATGGAGCGGCAGGAAAACGTTCTGCCCGTTTAAAAATGCCTCAACTCTTTTCAGAAAATCAATTTTCGGAATGGTACCAACAGAACTTACATGTCAAAGTGGAAAATTATTTCAAACAATTCTTTCCAAGTGAAATGATTCGCGTATCCAAACAGGAAGCTTTTTTAAAATAACGGGATTGAGGGGTAAAAAAGTATAAAAGTTTATCCACAAATGATAAATTATTCCCATGTATATTAGAAAAATAAAAAAATATTTTAATTTTCAACTTCCGAAAATTTACACAAAATAAGAAAAATGATTTATAATAATAGTTAATATTGTAGCGGTTCAATTTTTTTAAATAAAATTAATGGTGCAAAAGAACTATTAATATAATTGGTTTTTTAATTTTTGAAAATTTGCCGAAAGATTCACTAGGAAATAAGTCTTATTTTGGGTTTCGGTTATATGGGAGGGATAAAAATGGTGTTATTTAAAAGTTTCAGCAAAAACGGCAAAATTAAAGCAAGCCAAGATGAGCCAAAATGGGCGGAAGCGGTGGGTCTTCAAGAGAAAAGAATGAATGTAAACGGTGATTCTGATATACCCAAACAATTAAAATTGATTAATTTGACGGAGAACGATTTACAATTATTAGCTTGCCTAAAACCGTATATTGAAAAAAATATTGAAGAAATCGTAAACGCATTCTATGGGGATCTCACTTCCATTCCAGTTCTGAATGAAATCATCAATAAACACAGTTCTGTTGAACGGTTGAAAAAGACTTTGAAAATACATATTTTAGAGATGTTTTCCGGAAAAATAGATAAAGCATTTATTGAAAAAAGGATAAGAATCGCACAAGCGCATTTGAAAATCGGATTAATTCCAAAATGGTACATCGGCGCCTTTCAAAATATATTGAATTCCTTCATTAATATTATTAGCCGGAGTGATTGGTCAAGGGAAAGCATCGAAAAAGCCACTCTCCTGTGTACAAAACTGATCAACTTTGAAACACAAATTGTTCTGGAAGAGTATGAAAAAGAAAAAAGGGAACATATACATATTCAGCACGAAAAAGTGAAAGGGGAATTGAAAAACAATTTATCCCTCATCACAAAAAATTTGGCGCACCTTTCTGAAGAGACGACAAATTCCATTAAAGAGATTATTCATTATTCGAATGAAATTAAGAACGATACCGAAAGCTATATCCATGATGTCAGAGAAATGGAGAAGAATACAAACAGCGGCAATATATTAATGGAAGAATTGAAAGAGAAAATAAACTCCATTTCTGAAAAGACAAAAGAAATGGAAACTCTTGTACTGGAACAACAAAAAGCATCGGACAAAATCAACAACATTATCTCTCTTGTCACTCAAATTGCTGATCAAACAAATCTCCTTGCGTTAAACGCGGCTATTGAGGCGGCGAGGGCAGGAGAACACGGAAAAGGGTTTGCTGTCGTTGCGGAAGAAGTGCGCAAACTGGCGAACCAATCCAAAGAATCGGTTAAACAAATTACGGAAATTATTGAAAGTACATCCAAAATTACGAAAGATACAGTCTCTACAACTTCCATGATCCGGGATACAGTCACATCCGGCTTGGAAAGCGGTGTAAAAGTAAAAGATACCTTCTATCAAATCGAAGTATCGCTGCAGGATAGCAAAAATAAAATTGAAGTCGTCGGAAAAGATATTGAAAATCTTGTGGAAACGATTGAAAAAATTAAACATTATACTTCCGATGTCGCAAATCAAGCAAAAGAATTGTATGAAAAAACAGTGAACCTCTAATACTTTCAGGAATAAACGGATTTTAGTATTTATACACAATAATGATTATCCAACGGGGATTGGATAATCATTTACTGATTTTGCCTCATTTATAAAGGCCTTTCTTGGAAAGTTTGGCTCTTTTGAACATTGGATTTTCTCTTTTCTACAAATCTCAGAAAAATATTGTTCGAGATGAGGGCGGAAATGATGAAAATGGTTCCGATTGTCTCAAAAATGGTTAAGGCATAACCTTGTATGAGGGAAATGAATAAGGTTGTTACCGGAACAAAATTGATAAAGAGCAACCCATTTAACGGGGATAATAAACTGACTCCAATATTCCAACCGAGTAACGCAATAACCCCGGGAAAGATAATCATAAAGAGCAAATGGGGCACAACTTCAACTAAATCGTTCTTCACAGGAAACGATACAACCCCAAAAAGCGTTGCCCCAATTGTGATAATGAATGCTGTCAATGTTCCAAGCAAACAGCTTAAAGTGGAATAACGCAACGGAGACCATCCATCAAATCGACTCCCGCCGATTGTGTAAATGACCCAGCTAATGACTGCTATTAATAACAGAAAAACCGGAATGATACTATCAGCCGCTCTGAAAAATGACTGAATATCTCCCTTCGTAATGACGAAACAAGCACCGGCAAAAGAAAAAAGAACACAAACCAATGTAAAAGACAGCGGCCGATGCTTAAGGAAAATCCACGCAATAACAATGGAAATCATAGGCATGAGGGATTCCATAATGGAAGCGGCCATCACACCGGATTGCCCCAGCAAATCTTGCCCCAAGAAAATAAATAAATTATAAACGGTAAAGGCCATTGTGCCGTAAAACCAGAGAGGCAAACCTTTCCCTTCTAAACGAAAGGCCTTTCTCCCTTCCCGCCAATACAAAATTCCAGCGAGAATGATAGTGACGGTTCCATAACGGAAAATGGTGAAGTAAAAAGGATCGATAAATCGGAAGGCGGAATGGGCCACCGGAAACATGGCTCCCCATGAAACAGCTGCTATAAAGCATAGTAGTGCCCCAATGAGAATTTTATTCTTCAATTTAAGCTACCCCTTTCTGCAAAAATTGTTATAATCAATATTAGCTTCAATTTAATATCACGTAAAATGAATAAAATGGATGGTTACTATCATTTTTTGTGATGAAGAGAGAGTGGCAATCAAGGAGGTTTAATTGTGGAATTAAAGGATTTAGAAATATTTCAATTGGTGGCGGAAAAGGGGACAATCACAGAAGTGGCAAAAGAATTGAATTATGTCCAATCGAATGTTACGTCCCGCATTCAGAAACTGGAAGCCGAACTGAACACACCTTTATTTCATCGACACCGCCGTGGAATGACGTTAACGCCGGAAGGAAAAAAACTATTATCATATAGTGAAAAAATACTGAAGCTCACAGACGAAATGAAAAAAGCCGTTCAAAATCATGATGAACCAACCGGAAAATTGGAAATTGGTACGGTGGAGACCGTTTATCATCTGCCAATCATTTTATCTTCATATATAAAAAAATATAAAAATGTGGAGCTGTCTCTTTTTACAGGGGTGACGGAGAGTTTGGAAAAAGAGGTGCTCAATCATAAGTTGGATGGCGCTTTCGTGACAAAATCCAACTTCCACCCCGAACTGGAAGTTTTTGATGTTTTTGATGAGGAACTTGTGTTGATTTCGGATTGCCGCGAACGAACAATGGAAGAATTAAAACATGAGCCGTTTTTATGCTTCAGCACCGGTTGCGGCTACCGTGCGCGGCTTGAACAATGGTATAAAGATCAAAACATTGCACCGCAAAAAATTATGGAGTTTGGCACATTGGAAACCATATTGCGAAGCGTTGCGATGGGGCTGGGAGTTTCCTTCGTTCCAAAATCCGCAGTTTCACACCTTGAACAAAGCGGTGAGATTCGGTGCCACCGGTTGCCGGAACAATACAGCAAAGTAAAAACCGTTTTCATTCGAAGAAAAGATTCCTATTTAACGGCCAGCATGGAAAAATTTTTGGAAACGATTGAGAAAAGCAAAGAGGCCATTTATCGCAATCTTGAATCAAATTAATATCCGATAGCTATTTTTATTTTTTTAATAGAATTGTTAAAATATATAAATCATCTGTTCTTACTTGGAATGAAAGAAGGATTTTTGCATGTTAACGACCTTTAATGCCAAGCTGCAAAAATTGATGCCCGTTTTGACCCCTTTAAGCCTTGTCATAGGGGTTTTTTTAGATGAAATTGGTGGGCATTTGCGGTTCCTCGTTCCTTGGATTTTTGCGGTGATGACCTTTGCAGGAAGCATCAGCATCAATTTTCAAGGCTTGCGAAGTGTCAGGAAACATCCGAAATTTATTTTGTTGACAATTGCTTTTTTGCATATTCTCATGCCGATTTGGGCGTACATATTATCCATACTTGTATTTGATGATCATTTACTGACGGTCGGTTTTATTTTGTCCGTAGCCGTTCCAACGGGTGTGACCAGTTTTATTTGGGTCAGCATCTGCAATGGAAATAAACCGCTGGGACTGTCCATTATCTTAATCGATACGCTCCTCTCCCCGATTGTCTTCCCGCTTCTTTCCAAAATAGCAGTGGGGCAGAAAGTGATGATTGATACCACATCCATCATGTTGGATTTAATTTGGATGGTGGTGCTTCCATCCATTCTCGGTATGCTTGTGAATGAATGGGGAAAAGCGGATTTTGTATCGAAGCTGAACAGAGTGTTTGCACCGATGCAGAAATTAAGCATTTTTCTCATTGTGTTTATCAATAGCAGTGTGATTGCGCCATATATAAAAAATATATCTTGGGAAATTATGGATGTCATTTTGTTGGTTTTAGTCGTCTCTTTATCCGGTTATAGTTTCTGTATTTTAATAGGGCATTTCTTATGGCGGAAAATGGACTTGATCACGACCTTTGTTTTTACAGGAGGCATGCGGAATATCGCTGTCGGTGTGGTTGTGGCAAGCACCTATTTCCCGGCGAGATCGGTTCTTCCTGTGGTGTTCGGCATGCTGTTTCAACAAGTATTGGCATCCCAATTCGGTAAAATCCTTGAAAAATATCAGCAAAAATTTAATTTGGAATATTAATGCAAAAACTGTTCAAAGGAGATCTTTGGACAGTTTTTTTTATTTATTGGTAGATGAATGGTATAAAAACTAATTAATGAACCACATTAAAAGTAAATGTTATAAGTGGGAGTATATGTATGAGACGTTTTTACCGAAAAGTGCCGAAGAAAAGTTCAACCAATGCAAATTCCGCAAACAAGCGAAATGAAATGTTGCAGCAATTCTCCGGACAGAACGAAAACTTGGGCGGATCAAACAACCAATCCAATATGAGTGGAAGCACAGAAAATGATCAAAAATTAAGTTCCAGTGTTCAACATATAATGGATGCCCAAGAGGGGAATCCGGAAAATCAAAAGGAAAGTCAAAACAATGGACAACCAATAACGGATCAACAAAACCGGCAGATTCAATCAAATACTCAAAATAATCAAAACCAACCATTGGTTTCTTTTAGCCAGACGAATAATCAGCATGTCCAACTTCAGCCTGACAACCCTCAAGGCAATCAGAACCGTGAAGGGGGTCAGGCAAATCAAGCAAATCAAACTAATCAAGCAGTTCAAATCAATCAAGACAATCAATTCAATCAAAACAATCAAGCAAATCAAAATAATCAAAGCAACCAACCAAATCAAGCCAACCAATTGAATCAGGGCAATGGACAGGGCAACCAACCAAATCAAGCCAATCAATCGAATCAAGGCGATGGACAGGGAAGCCAATCGAATCAAAACAACCAAGCCCAAGACATGCAAAACAGTCAAAGCCAACAGCCAAATCATCAAAAACCGATGCCAAACACGGATCAAAATGTATCCGCTCAAATCAGTGTACCGATTTATAAAAAGCTGGAGGACAATATTGAATACATTAAAAAAATCTTGGGAAATCCGTATGATTTAGTTGTCCGGGAATTAAGATTGGAACTTTTCGAAGACGATCCGACTCCAGACCAACAAACATCCACCAATACACAGCTGTTTGTGGATGAAAAGAATGAGCAAACAGTTTCAAAAATCCAATGCAGCATCCTTTATATCAGTGGTCTGGCAAACTCAAAAATCGTGGATGACAACATATTAAGAACGCTGCAAGAGAAGGCCAGGGACAAACAGTTTAAGGAGAACCCACTTGAGCAAATCAATCAGGAAGTTATTGCAATCACAAATACAAAAAAAATCAACACTTTTCAACAAGTGATTGATGCCCTCTTATGTGGAAGTTCCATTTTCATGATTGAAGGGGAAAAGATGGCCCTTGAGATGGGAACGGCCGGGGCTGAAAAGCGTTCCCTCGAGGAATCACAGTCAGAAACGGTTATCCGTGGATCCCGAATATCATTCATTGAAGATATCGATACAAACATTTCGCTGCTAAGAAGGGAATTAAAAGATCCGAATCTCCGCATCGAAAGTTATGAAGTAGGAAGACGGTCCAATCAAAGAGTGGCCGTTTGTTATGTGGAAGGAATCACCAATCCGGATATTTTGGATGAAGTCAAGAGGAGACTCAAAACAATAGACATAGATTTTGTTCTGGATTCGGGAATCGTTGAACAATGGATAGAAGATAGTCCCTTATCCCCTTTCCCGCAAGTGCTTGATTCGGAAAGACCCGATCGGGTGAGTTACAATCTTATGCAGGGGAAAGTGGTCATTTTTTTGGATGGAAGTCCCTTTGCCATAGTGACACCCATTACGGTGGGAGATGCTTTTTTAACAGTGGAAGATTTCAGCCAGCGATGGATTGTTGCATCTTCCATGAGATTGTTAAGATTTTTTTCAGTATTGATCGCCTTATTTTTGCCTGGGCTTTATGTGGCATTGACCTCTTTTCATCCGGGCATGCTTCCTACCCAATTAATCTTGGCGATCACAGCCGCAAGGGAAGGGGTGCCGTTTCCGGCCCTCATCGAAGTGCTTTTGATGGCCGTCACCTTTGAAATATTGCAAGAAGCAGGGATCCGGCTTCCGAAACCGATCGGCCAGACCGTCGGCATCGTTGGAGGGGTGGTCATCGGCGATGTTGCAGTCAGTGCGGGGATTGTCGGTCCGGCATTGGTGATTATTACATCCCTTACCGCCATGAGTTCCTTTACGATTCCGAACTACAGCACGTCCATCAGTTTCCGTATTTTAAGATTCATTTTTGTCATTGCGGCATCCATTTTAGGACTATATGGAATTATTCTTGTTTTCATTATGCTCTGCATCCATGTCGTCAATCTAAAAAGTATGGGCATACCTTACTCAGCGCCGATTGCTCCATATTTCCTTGACAGTTTAAATAACCTTGTTATCCGCACACCTATTACGACACTCAAAAGACGGCCGCCGTATTTGGAGCCATTGGATTTGCAAAAAGTGAACAGTGGGGGTCAAAGGCAATGAATCGATCGCCCGATACGGTAGGAATCATTAGCGACCGGGATCTTTTCATTTCTATCATAACCAATATTATTGGAGTGTTGACACTGACCTTTCCAAGGGTGATTGCACAAGATACGTCCGGCTCGGATGGCTGGATTTCCATCTTGATGGGTGGGCTGATTGCCAGCCTTTTTGCCTGGATTGTTTCGAAAATTGCCATTTCCTTTCCGAATCAATCCTTTTATTCCTACGCTTCCTTCCTGCTTTCCAAGCCGGTTGCTTTTGTGATTACATTTATTTTTTCACTGCTGTTTACTGCGGTTTCCGCATTTAATGTAAGTGAAATCGTCTTCCTTTCCCATCAATACTTGTTTGACCGGACTCCCGAGGAAATCATTGCACTTACATTTTTGCTTGTTGTCGTCTATGCGGTGTCCGGTTCCCAGGCCGCCATTTTCCGTTTGAATATTCTTTTTTTCCCGATTTTACTTGTCGGGTTGTTATTGGTCATTTTTCTGCCAATCAGTATTGTGCAATTGAAAGAATTGTTTCCCATCTTCCAAACGGATTTTACGGGATATATAAAATCGACCGGTACAAGCACCATTTGTTTTTTAGGTTTTATCATCAACTTTTTTTATATCGCTCTTGTGAAAAATCCGAAAAAAATTCCAAAATTGTCTGTCATGGCGGTTTCGATTTCCACTTTTTGTTATCTCATTATTTTTCTTGTTTGCATATCCGTTTTTGGAAATGTCACAACAGGCAATTTGTTTTATCCGACATTTGATTTGTCGAGAACGGTTGAAATCCCCGGCGGTTTTTTCGACCGTTTTGACGCGATTTTATTTGTGTTTTGGACAATCATTTTTTTTACATCTGCAATGATGGGCTTTGATACTGCCGTGATGGCCCTCCGGATGCTTTTTCGTAGATTGAAAAAAATGACCGCCATCTTGATTCTGTCGCCCATCATTTTCTATATCAGCATGTTGCCAAAAAGTTATTTGGAATTAATTTATTATAACAAAGGTCTTGGCTATTTTACGTTGTTCTATTTGATCATTGTAACGATTTTATTGGGTGTGGCATTTAAAATCAAAGGTGGGAAGTCCGGTGGGGAATAGAGCTCCGGTATGGATTTTCATCATTTCAGCAATCCTTTTATCCGGTTGTTGGGATCAAATTGAAATTGAACAACGGGCATTCATATCGGTAGTGGCGATTGATGCCACGGATAATCCGGGGGAAGTCAAATTTACAGAACAACTGGTGAACCCTGAGAATATTTCCACCATAGCGGCTGGCGGCGGGCAAGGGAAAGCCTTCAGAAATCTTTCAGGCACTGGAAGGTCCCTTTTTGAAATCAATCAGGAAATTGCGAAAAAGTCCAGCCGGGTGTTGGATACAACCCATTTAGACGCCATTATTTTTTCTGAAGAAATCATGAAACAACCCGGTGCGTTTAAAGATTATTTTGATCTGTTTTTCCGTTCCAAAACCATGCGGAGGGGAATCAAGATTGCCGTTTCCAGCGGAGATGCGTGGGAATTGTTGGAGGTTGAGGCGGAACACGAGAAAATATCGGGCGAATACATTATCGAACTGCTGGAAAATAAAGAGGATTTGAATGTGGTGGATTTAATCAGAATCGGGGATATTGATGAAAAGCTTTATTCAAAAATGAGTTTTCCGATGGCACAAATCAAAAAGAAGAGTGACAGGGAGATTGACTATAGTGAAATAGCCATTTATAACGGCCCTCAGGAGCGGATGATCGGCACGTTGAAGGATGATGAAGCAAAAGGGTTGAGTTTTATTCGGGGAATGAAAAACAATGGCGCAATAACAGGAACATTGGATAATGAAGAAATTACGGTTGAAATAGGAAGTATTAAAAGTAAATTTACTCTTGTAAATCCGGATCCGAAACAAATGAAGTTTGCCCTGGATATAAAAATGACCGCGAGTCTTGCTGAACAGGCCGGATGGAACGATTTTTTCAAACGTGAAGTATTGACGGAATTGGAACGTGCTTCAAAGAGAAAAGTGGAAGAAATGGTGAAGAGCGCAATCAAACGTCTACAGGAAGACTTCCGAACAGATGCGATGGGGTTGGGTGAATATTTGCATCATTACCATCCAAAATTATGGAAAAAGGTTAAGGAGGATTGGGAGGAAGGAGCGAATTATTTCTCCAATAGCGAAATTAATCTTAATGTGAAGCTCACAATTGCGGAACCGGGAAGTATTAACCGGACAACTACTCCAAGAGGTGAGTGAGATGGACTTTATTGTTAAATTGGTGCCGGATATGCCTACGATTTTGGGCATGATTGCGGCTTTCATTGTTCCACTGTTGGTTTACAAAGTCAACGAGAAAATCCATCAGAAGATAGACCCTCCTTGGAAACAGGAAGACCGTCAAAAAATTAAAAATCAACAATCGTGAAAATCGTCGAAACTGAAAGAAAAGGTGTATCCCATGATTTACTACATCGGTATTACAAAGGAAGGCCATTTGGAAAAAGGGGATTCCTTAAATCAGATCCTCTTTTCAGGTTTCAAATGGTTTTGGGTGGATTTCAGCGAACCGACGGAAGAAGAAATCCGGTATTTATCAGACACGTTTCATTTTCATCCTTTGGCGATTGAGGATTGTGTGCAGGACCTTCAAAGACCGAAGCTGGATTATTTTAACCATTATACGTTTTTTATAACCCATACCCTTCGTGAAGAGAATGGTGAACTGATTAAGGAAGAGCTGGATTTTTTTGTAGGGGAAACGTTCATTGTCACTTTTCATAAACAACCTTCAGTGGAGGTGATCAAAGTATGGAATGAATTGATTGCGGCAACTTCCGTACAACAATGGGATCCCTATTACGTTTTTTACGAAATATTAGATAAAATTGTCGATAATTATTTTCCCATTGTTTACAAAATAGAGGATGAACTTGCAAAGATCATTATGCAGCAAACGGGTATCCAGCCGATGAACGACTTGATGGAAACAAGAAATATGTTGCTAAAATTGTTGCATTCCGTGAACCCGATGAGGGATTTGCTATATCGCATGTTGAATTCCCATCATTTAAACCTGAATCAGATTGATGAAAGGAGAGAATATTTTTCCAATATCCATGACCATCTATTAAAATTGTCGGAAATGGTCATGTCCAATCGTGAAGTGACGGCGGATATCCGGGACAGCTATATATCATTGAACGCCCATCAAACCAACAATGTCATGAAGGTGCTTACGATTATCACCTCCATTTTTGCCCCATTAACATTCATTGCCGGAATCTATGGAATGAACTTTCGAAACATACCTGAATTGTCCTGGAAGTATGGTTATTTTGCGACCCTTTTCGTCATGTTTCTCATTGGTGCATCAATGCTTTTGTGGTTCAAAAGAAAAGGCTGGTTTTAATCATTTGATTCTCATTCCGATAATAATGAACACAATGCCTGCGAAGAGAAAGAGCATTTTCAAGAAAGAGATTTGCCCGGAAAGTCCGCTGATGCCGATGCCGGTAGTCACAATCAAGATCGTCGGACCAACCAACGCCAACATGGAATTGATCATCAGGGCTTTTTCCAAGTCATTGAATTTCCACATGAGGGTCGCTGCGGATAATTCGATGCTGCCGGATAAAAATCTTAATAACACCATGTAGAGCAATGCACTTTCCAATCCTTCATCCTTCCGCTGTTTCTTGGAACATGTTATGCTTGTCCATGAAAAAATATTAATGGTTTGGTGAGTCAATTGATTAAATTATCTTCTTTGGATGAAGCGAATTCATTTATTGAACAAAATCCGCTTGCTTTTCTTTTTATCTCAAGAACGGATTGTGGGGTTTGCCATGCGCTGCTTCCGCAAGTGGAGAAGCTGTTGGAAAGCGATCACCGCATTGCTTTGGGATCTATCGATGCGGAAGAGGTGAAGGAAATCGCGGGCCGTTTTTCGGTCTTTTCGGTTCCGGCATTATTGTTCTTTGTGGAAGGAAAGGAATATTTCCGGGAAGCCGGAATTGTGCATATGGACTTGTTGAAAGAGAAAATCGGCAAAATTTCCAGGCTGTATGAGGGATAAGAAAAAGGAGGCGTTCTGAACGGACGTCTCCTTTTCATCATTATAATTCGTTTACTAGTGCGTGTAATGTTTCTTTTAACTCTTCGTCATGTTCTGAAAGTTGAATTAGGTTTGCAAGGCGTTCTTTTAAAATATGGCGTTCAATAATTTGTTTTTCGTCAAGAACGCTCACAAATAGTTTAATAATTAAACTGTCTAGAATTTTTAACGCTTCTTCTTTGCGTTCAGGTACAATTTTTGCATCTGTTCTTAAAGCTTTACTACCCATATTTCATTCCCCCTAAAAGTTTTCCTATGTTCCATAGTACCATAATATTATATATTTTTGGATATTGAAATACAGACGTGAAATGGAATTTTTTATTCAAAGAGGAGGGATTATAAAAATTTTTCCCTTTTTAAAGGATTTTAAAAGATGTATTTAGAATATATATTTAAGGAAAGGGGATGAGTGAAGTGAGAGGAATCATTCACAATAAAAAAAGAGAAATTTCTGTCGAAGATGCATATGATTTTTTAAGAAAGGCGAAAGTGGCCCATGTGGCAACGGTGGGCGAAGATGGCTATCCTTACGTGATTCCATTTGTTTTTGTCTATGAAGAGGGAACAAAATTATATTTGCATATTGGAAATTTGAGAGAAAGCCATTTTTGGGAAAATATTAAAAAGAATCCGCGGATTTGTATTGAAGTGTGCGAGATGGGAGAAATCGTTCCAGGAAAAAAATATGCCTGCCAATCGGCTTTGGCATATATAAGCGTCGTCGTGTTTGGAAAGATTCATCGCATTGAAGATGAGCAAAAGAAAGAATGGTTTTATGATTGTCTTTGGAAAAAATATGGAGACCCAAATTGGCAATTTGAAAATGGCGGATATCCTATATTGCCAAAGACGGAGGTATTCGAAGTGGAGATTGAGGACATCACAGGGAAATTGAGCGATGCCATCAGCCATTAAAAAAATGGGCGACTTAATTTGTTAAGTCGCTTTTCTATTTTGTCTATTACTCAATATCCCCGCATTGTTTCGCCAATTCTTGCAGTTTGTTTTTCATGTATTCCCCGATCCGTTTTTGACCGCTTGAAAAATCTTCGCCTTCCTGAAAAGCGATGGGCTCATCCGAAATAATGAGCCGATTGTTTTTGCTGACGTATAACGGCACAAAATGAACATGTTTGCCTGTTTCTTTAAAATAATATTTTTCGATAAAAAGATAGCCTTCATACATATCCTTCGCTTCATTGGAAGTGTTCGTATAGTCGATTGTTGGATAAATGGCGATGCTTTCCCCTCTTTTTAACGCTTCCACCGATAAGCGGAAAGTCTCCAGAATTTTTCTTGACTCCCTGTATACAGGTATCCCTTTCCCGGATTTTAAAAGGGCTGAAATAATAAACGAAACGGGATATGCGCAAATTTTAGCGATAGTCCGATTCATGCCAAACCGTTTTGTAAAGGTATAATCCACATATTGCCGAAAGCACATTTTCCGGTCAAGAAATACATGCAGAATCCAGGTTCTCAAACTCTTTGGAAACCATAAATAAATAACAAAAGGATTGAAAAGGTTTTGATGATGGGAAATGTACACAACAGGATCTTTTACTTTTTCATGGATTTGGACGCGATAGGAAGGATATATTTTTCGGACGATCCATTGGGACAACAGGAAGAACTTGCCGTAAATATTAGACATGCTCTTCACCTTCGTTCAGCTTTTTATTGGCGACGCTTCCGGAAATGATGATTGAAAAGATTTTTAATGAGTCTTTGAACGGATGGTAATAGGAGCTTTTATTCTTGTTGATGTAAATGGTTTGAATCGGAATTTGACGAATTGGGATTTTTCTTTTGGCAGCCGCAATCAGCATGTTCATTTCATATTCATACCTTTCCCCCTCCAAAGAAAGAAGGAAAGGAAGCATTTTGATCGGAATGCCTCTAAGGCCTGTTTGTGTATCTTGAAGTTTGATTTTAAATAATAATTGGAATAAAAAACTTGTAATTTTATTGCCTGCATAGCTTCTGGCAGGGACGTGATCCTGGTCGAAATCCCGGACACCGAGGAGAATTCCGTTCTGAACATCGGTCATTTTTTTGGCGATGTTGATTACATCCTCGACGGAATGTTGACCATCCGCGTCAGCAGTTATCACTCCATGCACATTTCGGTTTTTCAGGATGTATTCGAAGGCGGTTTTTAATGCACGTCCTTTTCCTTTGTTCCTTTCATGTGTCAGCACTGTGCAATTTTGGATCAGTTGAATTTGATGGAAAATGGGTTTGCAGCTTTCCATGCTTCCGTCATTAACAACCACAATTTCCGTAACATTAAAATTTAATAATTCGTAAATATAGTCGATCAAATCACGAGTCGGATTCAAGGCAGGAATGATAACGCAGACTTTGTTCATAGCGTCCCTTCCTTTCTCAACTTTTAAGTCGGCCTTACAATAGATTGATAGTATTATAGCATAAAACAGACAATTTGAAATATTTTGAATTTATGGGAATGATGAAATCGATGCCGAAGAATCTTTTATTCATATATATTCAAAAATAGAAATTTCATTACAGTCGGGAAGGTATTTAAATATATACTATTTTAATAAAATTTTATTTTCCCTTAAGAAAACATTTTTATGTTCATTTTTCACAATTGATATAGCATAAAATTATGATGAAAACAGTCAATTCCTATGAGGTTTATTTTCTATCAAGTTGGATTCCGTTATCGAGGGTGATATTGTGGAGAAGGATTTGAAGATTCTTCTTTTGACGGGGAGCTATGGGAACGGCCATTTAAAAGTTTCAAATACTTTAAAAAAAACGTTTTCCAAAATGGGAAAGAACGATGTAATAGAATCGGATCTTTACCATGTCTCCCATCCGTTATTGACGAGAGCTTCAAAATATTTATATATAAAAAGTTTCAATTACGGGAAAAAACTATATGGATTAATTTATTACGGAGGAAGCAGAAACAAAAGGTTTTTCGATATAAAATTCCTGAACTATTATGGAATGAGAAAACTGAAGGGGATGGTGGAGGATGTACAGCCGGATGTGATCATTAACACCTTTCCCATGCCGGTTGTGCCAGAATTGAAAAGAAGAACAGGAATTCAAATTCCCATTGTTCATGTCATTACAGATTTCCGGGCCCATAAAAATTGGGTTCACGATTCCGTTGACCGATATTATGTTGCCACGGAAGAGCTGAAAGAAAATTTGGTAAGCGTTGGCATTCACGTCAACAAAATAAAAGTGTCAGGCATTCCGATCGATCCCCGGTTTGAACAGCCGGTGGATCGGAAACGGTTGTTGGCTTCTTATGGCTTGGAAGCTGAAAAACCTGTCATTTTAATTGCGACAGGGGCTTATGGAGTTTTAAAAGATATGGAAGGCGTCATGAAAAAAATATTGGACCATGGCGAGTATCAAATACTGGTCATTTGCGGAAAGAATGAGGTTTTAAAAAAGCAGTTATTGGATGAATTTTCGCGAAGTCCCAATGTCCGGATATTTGGATTTACAAACCATATGGATGAAATGATGAAAATGGCGACGGTGATGATTTCAAAGCCGGGCGGTATTACGTTGAGCGAAGCGCTTGCCGTTCAAGTGCCGATGTTGCTTTATCGGCCTGTACCCGGCCAGGAGTTGGAAAATGCGAATTATTTTCAATCGAAGGGTGCGGCAATTGTCGCAAATGATCCGGATGAATTGGTTGAACATGCGGTCCGGTTGGCCACGGACGAAGAGCGACGTAACAGAATAATGAAAAACATGAAAAAGATACATTTCCCCAATGCCGCGGAGGTTATTTATGAAGATGTCATGGCTCTGATTGAAAGTAAACATCAAATTATAAGCTAAAAGGAGGTTCGGCAAATGGAGCCTCCTTTTATGCACAAATGATTAAACCATTTTTAATAATGCTTCTTCTCCGATCATGCCTTTGAAAATCCCCAATTTTTCCGCCTCGGTTGTAACGGATTCCAAAGGGGCTTTTAACAATTCGTCAATCGTCCGAACCCCAACCGCACGACCGGCGATGATTTTTCTGTCTGCAAGGCGGGTGTTCAATAATTGGACATCAAGCGCTCCGCACATAATGTATCCAATTTCATTGGAAATCGTTAATAAAGTTGTTTTCGGCAAATGGACAGTGATGGCGGTATACATATGTCCCTGCAATTCAATCGGTTCAATGGAAATCAATCACATCGCTCCTTTCTTTAATAAAATATGGAGCGATGGAAAAAATGTTCTGATAAAGTGCGGGATTTTCCTTTTATTCAAAGTGTGCTTCGAAAAAATGAAAATATAAGGTAAGCATAACTGCCAACGAATATTTCATACTAAGAATACTTTCACAAAACAATCGACCATGATGAAAGAGGTGATTGCCGATGGCTGGTAAAGATGCTTTTCCGAAACTCAGAAACCAAAGCTTGAAACCGAAGTATCAAAAATCGCTGATTAATGGTCAAACGGAAATATCGCTTCATAACCAATTATTGAGAACCGATGCGAAGGCAAGACAATACTAACTCATCATGGCGATTCAGTGAAAGGGCCCGGAACTCAGTTTCCGGGTTTTAAAATTTTAAAAAAATGATTTTTCGTGTATAAATTTTTTTTAAAAAGTCATAATAAATAATGATTTCACAAGACAAAGCGACATGAACAACAGGAGGGATTTCCGATGGACAAAATCACTGAGAATTTTGACTCTGATACTCCACCGAAACTCAAAATGGTGAAGTAAAAGTCCATTGTTCAAGCGCAAATTTGAATATGGATCAAGCACCTTTGAGTTGATTGTTTCATGTCGTAATTTGTGAAATCCGGACCCGGAACTTAGCTTCCGGGTTCTGTTATTTTTTGAATAACGAAACAAGTGGAAAACGTCCGCAATTTGACAAATAAATTCCGCACAAATATCCACCTTTTCCATAATCTTTTCTCTAATCCTCAACAACCTGATTTCCACCTCTTTTATTTCCAATGGATTTGAAAATACGACTTAAGACTGAATGGAATTTATTTCTTTAGTCGGTTTATAGGTTGATGCGTTGTCTTTAGAATGGGGGTATATTACAAAGGAGAAAGTCGATATGGAGAAAGTGTATTTATTGTTTACTGATACGGGAACACTTTTTACGAGAATTATCAAACTTTATACGAGAAAAAATTATAATCATGCCTCCATCGCTTTTGATTCGGATTTTCAGGAAGTGTACAGTTTTGGGAGAAAAAATCCCAATAATCCATTTATCGGCGGGTTTGTAAAAGAAGATTTGCGGAATAAACTTTTTTTAAGGAGCAGAGGGGCGATTTACAGTTTTTGGGCAACCGATGAACAAGTTCTTCGCATGAAAGAAATCATAAAAGCCATTGAAACGAATCAACAAAATTATAAATACAATCTGACCGGGCTTATTACATACACGTTCAATAAACCCTCTTATCGGAAAAATGCATATTTCTGCTCGCAATTTGTTGCCCACGTATTAAAAGAAGGGGCAAATTTCAATTTCCGGAAACCCGTTTCCCTTGTATCCCCCCATGATTTGCAATGTTTATCCAATTTACAATTGGAATATGAAGGTCCGTTATTCCATTTGGTGATGAACAAAAAGAGATTGGGCAAGCTCTATCGTTACAATGTCGGATAAAGAATGAAAACTTTGGGAAATGTTGCACCTTTGAATGAAATAGAAAACATGGAGCAAAATAAACAACATAGCAAACGAATGGTTTGAGAGGTGCAACGATGGAAAATATCAATGAAATCCCGAGAGATCAAGGTATCGATCATAGCCTGACCCTGTTGAAAGAAGGATATGAATACATTTTAAACCGCAGAAAAAATTTGCAAACAGACATTTTCGAAACAAGAATATTGGGGAAGAAAGCGGTTTGTTTAGGGGGAAAAGAAGGAGCCCAATTGTTTTATGACCAATCAAAGTTTCAACGGCAAGATGCTTTTCCGAACCGGGTCGTCGAAACATTGTTTGGAAAAAATGCCGTTCAAACTCTTGATGGAGAAGCCCATCGCCATCGGAAAAAAATGTTTTTAAATGTCATGACGAAAGAAAAAATAGATGATTTCCTGGACATTATGAAAATCGAATGGGAGAGGGCATTGGACGAGTGGAGTAAAAAAAATGAGATTGTCTTTTATGAAGAAATTAAAACTTTATTATGTAAAGCGGCTTTCAAATGGATCGGATATCCGCTTCATGAAGACAATGCAGAGACCTTTATGAATGAATTGGGGGCGATGTTTGAATCACCGGCCGCTTTTGGTCCGGAGCATTGGGTGGGAAGAAACAAAAGAAATCGAATGGAAAAAAAGATGGAGAAATTGGTGGAAAAAATCCGCTCTGACGAAGTGCAAGTACAGCAAGACTCCATCATGCATCAGTTCGTTTTTTATAAAGATTTGGACGGAAACTTGTTGGATGCCGAAACGGCCGCTGTTGAAATTATCAATATTTTACGTCCCGTGATTGCGATTTCCGTCTATATCAATTTCATTGTCATGGCATTGGCACAATATCCTCATGAAAGGGTAAAGCTGAAAAAGCACCCCGGTTATACCCCGCTTTTTATTCAAGAAGTCAGACGATTTTATCCATTTTTTCCTTTCGCTGTGGCAAAGGCGAAAAGCAGCTTTACATGGAACGGTTACGCAATTCAAGAGGGGACTTTGGTGCTGCTTGACATTTATGGGACAAACCACGATCCAAATTTATGGGTTAACCCTGATGAATTTCAACCGGAGCGTTTTGCCAATTGGAAAGATGACCGGTTTAGCCTGATTCCCCAAGGAGGGGGAAATGTTGAAACCACACACCGGTGCCCGGGTGAACAATTGACCATCGAAACGATGGGAATGGCGCTGGATTATTTGATAAATAAAATGGATTATGAAGTGCCGGAACAGGATATGTATATTACAATGAATACGATTCCGAGCATTCCAAAAAGCAAAGTGATTTTGAAAGATGTGAAGCGGGTAAGGGAAAGTATTCATTAAGATGGACTGGGCTGTCTGAAAAGGGCCTTCTTTCAGGCAGCCTATATTTGTGCCATTGGCAATTGGAATCCCAGGAGGCCAGGAATCGAGATGATACAGAATAGCCCCACCCGGAGAAAATCCTGGGTGGGACTATCAAAATCATGTTCGGCCAAAAAGCACAGGGATGGCATGGATAATGTCCATCGGTGTGACTCCATAATTGGATGTTTCTTTTCCTAACTCCTCCGCGGCGGTTGCATGATAGTAGCTTGCGCTCAACATGGCTTTTAATGGATCTTTTTGTTGAGAAACCAGGGAGGCAATCAAACCTGTCAACACGTCCCCGCTGCCGCCTTTCCCTAATGCATCATTTCCATGGGGGTTGATCCAAAGCTCTCCCTTTGGTGTAGCAATGATTGGACGATGCCCTTTCAACAATAGATAAATGCCGTATGTGGATGCCAAATGTTTCGCGGTTTCAAGACGGTCCGCTTCAACTTCGGCAACAGTTTTTCCTGTTAAAGTCGCCATTTCTCCGGGGTGGGGAGTTGCAATAATATCGCCGCTATAATGTTGTAATTGATTCAAATGATTCTTCAGAAAATATAACCCATCCGCATCAACGATCAGCGTTTGCGTTGTCAGCTTTTCCAGCAATATTTGAATCATCGCATCGCCGTCACATTCTCTTCCCAATCCCGGACCGAAGACAATGGTTTTAAATTTGGAATAGTCTATGTTTTCAAGAGCCTTGCAATCTATCGAACCATTGGTATCCGGAAGCGGGAGGAAGAGACTTTCATGGCACGTTCCGGCAACCTGTGAATAAATCGTTTCCGGGATGGCAAGGGTGACAAGGCCGATGCCGGAATGGAAGGCTGCCTTCGCGGTATAAATAGGTGCCCCTACATAATATTTCGAACCGCCAATGATCAAACAATGGCCGAAAGTCCCCTTATGTCCATGTTTTACCCGTTTTGGCAGCGAAGTTTTCGCCGTTTCCGCATCCAACAGTTTTGGCAATGGCAATTGAAGGATTTCAACAATCGAATCGGGAACAGAAATATCAGCCACTTTCCATTCCCCGATCACTTTCGGTCCATCCCCGACGAAAAATCCGATTTTCGGCAGGGCAAAAGTGATGGTTTTTTTTGCTTTGATGGCGATATTCGCCACTTCCCCCGTGTTGCTGTTCAAACCTGAAGGAACATCTACACTGATTACATCTTTATGAGATTCATTCACCGCTTGAATGATTTCGTAAAAAGGGGAACGCACTTCACCCGAAACGCCTGTCCCAAGCATCGCATCAACAATCACATCCGCCGATTGAATATGGAAGAAGATGTCTTCTTCTCCGGCCCGATAAACATAAAGAGGCAACCGGCGATTTTGATACACTTGATAATGAATATGAGCGTCACCTTTCAACTTTTCCTCATTGCCGATAAAGCAAAGCGACACATCATATCCAAAGTCGATCAGACGTCTTGCAATAACAAAACCATCGCCGCCGTTGTTTCCCTGTCCCGATAAAACCAACACACGGGTATTTTTTGGATAGTCGCACAAAATCTCCTGCACGACCGCATTTCCCGCGTTCTCCATCAATACAACACCGGGCAGTCCCAACTGTTCCATTGTATAACGGTCCATGATTTGCATCGATTTTTGATCGGCAACATACATAATTTAATCCCCTTTTCATAAGATATTTTGAGAATCTTCCACTTTACTTAATTTTACAATAATCATTTTAACGGTAGTGTGAAACTTATGGGAAAGAACAGGAGTCTTATTATGATAGGTTTGACTAAGTGAAAGAAGAGCTTCATAATGAAAGAGTTAATGTAAAAATCAAGAATGAAGAGAACAAGGGGAAGAAAAAATGGAAACATGGATTCAGGGAATCATGGAGGATTTTGGATATATAGGCGTCTTCTTTTTAATTATGTTGGAAAACTTGTTTCCTCCAATACCATCAGAAGTCATTTTAACCTTTGGCGGCTTTATGACCACTTTTACGGATTTGACGGTGACTGGAGTCATTATCGCTTCAACCCTCGGGTCGGTAGCGGGGGGGATTATTTTATACGGTATCGGTTTGCTATTGGATGTAGAGCGTCTTGTCAAAATCGTTGATAAATACGGGCGCATTCTAAGATTAACAAGAAATGATGTTTATAAAGCGGATGCATGGTTTGACCATTACGGTTTTTGGACAGTCTTTTTCGGCCGGTTTGTGCCGGTCATCCGCAGTTTAATCTCCATTCCGGCTGGGATGAGCAACATGAAATTCTGGCTGTTCCTATTGCTGACGACATTAGGTACATTGATTTGGAACACGGTGCTGGTCCATGTGGGTGCCGCAGTTGGCGACAATTGGACGAAAATTGTTGAAGTGATGGATGTTTATTCAAATATCGCCTATGTTGTGATTGCCATTGCCTTTCTTTTATTTGTCTTCTGGTTCATCAGAAAAAAGCAGTTATTGAAAAAATAAGGATGGGAACGAGTGCCCATCCTTTTTGATTGGAACAAGGAGCTTGCTTTTGTCTTGAAAGCGAATGTCGCTCACCGTTTTTCATCCTTCCTTTTCCACCTGGTCTTTTGGAAGGAAAAATGCAACCAAAAGAATGGCCGGCAAGAGGGAAATAATTTTCATTGTCAAGTTGATTCCAATCGTATCAAGAAGCCAGCCAATCGCAACAGAACCGATTGCGCCCATTCCAAAGGCGAATCCGGTTGTCAGCCCCGCCATTGTTCCGATTTTCGATGGAACGAGTTCTTGTGCATAAACGACCGTAACAGAGAAGCTGATCATAATCAGCGTGCCGATGACAATGAGAAAAACGGGAACAAGCCAAAGGGGCATGTACGGAAGCAGCAAACATAAAGGAATCGGCACGACCACTGAAAGTAGAATCACATTTTTTCGGCCGATGCGATCGGAAAGGGATCCCCCAAAAAATGTCCCGACGACGCCAAAAGCCATAAAAATGAAGATGAAGATTTGTCCGATACGGGTAGTTAAATGATAGTGGTCTATTAAATAGAACACATAGTAATTTTGGATATTTGTTGTGTAAAAAGAACGGGCAAAAATGATGGTAAAGAGCAATAACAGAGCAATTCCCACCTGCTTTTTCGTTAAAGGCGGCAGGGAAGAGACCAGAATTTTCTTTTTCTTTTTATTCAACTTTTCCGCGCGCAATTGGCGTGCATACCATTTTGAAATGTTGAATAATAGAAGTATACCGATGGCTACGAGAAGAAGGAGTACAGCCGCTCCCCGCTGCCCCAAAGCATCCAGAATAAAGGCGCCGATCAAAGGGGCAATGGCTTGTCCCGAATTGCCGCCCACCTGGTAAATGGATTGGGAAAGTCCCCGTTTGTTTCCAGCAGACATAAAGGAAACCCGGGACCCTTCCGGATGGAAAATGGCGGAACCAAATCCTAAAAAGATGGCCGCAATTAAGATGATGTAATATTGACCTGCGAACGCGAACATGCATAAACCGATGAAGACACTTATCATTCCGATCGGCAAAGCGTAAGGCATCGGCTTTTTATCGCTGATGAAGCCGACGATTGGTTGAAGGGTTGAAGAAACCATATTCAAAATGAACGTTATAAGCCCCAACTGTGTAAAAGTAAAACCTAAGTCTCTTGAAAGATAAGGGAACATGGCCGGCGCTATATTTTGAACCGTATCATTGATCAAATGTCCAAATGCGATGGCAATCATAATCGGATAAATGGGTGCTTGAGCATTTTTTTCCGCCAATGTAGTCACACCTTCTATCAAATTTCAAATCCGTTAATTTCCATTTTATATAAAAGTCCGTTCAAATGTGAACTATTTGCTTGCTTCCCAGCGATTTTGCGCTGTTTTGAAGAAAATTATACCGGGTGATGGAATACTTTAGTAAAACAAATCAAACAAAGGGGTACATACTTGTGACAGTAAACCAGTATATGAATTGGAAACGAAATATCAGCATTTTTCTGGCGAGCCAAACGATATCGCTTTTTGGCTCTTCCATTGTCCAGTACGCCATCATGTGGTATATCACTTTGACGACCCAGTCGGGAGTCATGATGACGATTGGGATTCTTTGCGGATTTGTTCCCACCTTTTTATTATCGCCTTTTGCAGGGGTGTGGGCGGATCGGTATAACAGGAAAATCTTAATTATCCTGTCCGATTCGGCGATTGCCCTTGCCACACTTATCCTGGCCATTTTCTTCCTGAGCGGTTATAAGTCTCTTTGGATGCTTTTTCTGATGTATATCATCCGTTCGATTGGCACGGGTATCCAAACGCCGGCAGTAGGCGCCATATTGCCGCAAATTGTACCGGAAAAACAGTTGACAAAAGTGAACGGAATTAATGGAAGTATCCAGGCATTTGTCATGTTGGTTTCCCCAATGATCAGCGCGGCATTGCTTTCGATCACCACATTGGAAATGTTGTTTTTCATTGATGTGGTAACCGCTGCGATTGCGGTGGCAACATTATTGTTCTTTTTGCGGATCCCGCCGCATGAAAAAGCTTTGGAACAAGGGAAAGTTGGATATTTTGATGACTTTAAAAAAGGATTATCCTATATTAAAAACCATGCCTTTTTAAAAACTTTGTTCAGTTTCTTTGCAATCTTTTTCGTTTTGGCGGCGCCGGTTTCCTTCCTTACGCCACTGCAAGTAACCCGCACCTTTGGGGGAGACGTTTGGCGGCTTTCGGCAATCGAAATTGCATTTTCTGTCGGCATGATGATTGGGGGAGCGGTCATTGCCGTATGGGGCGGATTTAAAAACAGAATGCATACCATGGCATTATCGAGCATTTTTCTTGCGGTTTGTACTTTATTGTTAGGGATTGTGCCAAACTTCTGGATTTATTTATGTATTATGGGAATAGCCGGTGTAGGAATGCCCCTGTTTAATACACCTACGACTGTATTGTTGCAGGAAAAAGTGGAGGGGGATTACTTGGGAAGGATATTCGGCGTGTTTTCGATGATTTCAACATCCATGATGCCATTGGGAATGCTTATATTCGGGCCGATAAGCGATTTGATTGACATCGAATTGTTATTAATTGGTACGGGCATTGCCATGCTGATGATCAGCTTCTTTTTAGTGGGCAATAAAGTGTTGGTGGAGGCAGGAAAACCAAAAGAAGAGAAATGAAAAGTGCGGCATTGCGCCGCACTTTTCATATTTATTAATAAGCCAAACCGTATAATGCTTTGATATGTGATAGGTAGCGTACGTGGCTTGCTTCTTTCATTAATGAAGCTGGCAGACCTTTTAATAAAATATTGTTGCTGCCGACTGTCGCTACGCCGTCTTTGCGTCCAAGGCTTGCAAGGGTACCGGAGTTCACTGGGCTGAACTCTTTTAATTTTTGCCCTTTAATTGTGGCATAAATGTTGTAACCTGCAAATTCACCCATTTGCCATGCGTTTTGGGCAGTAGGGGCATATAATGGACGGCCTCCTCCTTCAGGAAGCGCAACGGAAGCGTCACCAACCACGAATACATCCGGATGGGATTTGGAGCGTAAGTATTCGTCAATGATGGCTTTACCGCGGTCGCATTCAAGGCCGGATTCTTGTACGATTGGCAGAGCTGCTACACCGCCTGTCCATACAAACGTATTGGCTGTGATAGTTGAGCCGTCTTTTAATGAAATCACATTGCCTTCCACGCCTGTTACAGGAAGACCTGTCAAGAATTCAACGCCGCGGGCTTCCAAAGATTTTGTTGCACGTTCAATGAGTTCATCAGGCAATACCGGCAAAATTTTTGGACCTGCTTCAATCAATTTGATTTTTAATTCGCCAGGGTCTACGGCGTATTTAGCGCAAATGTTTGGAGCGTTATCGACGATTTCACCGACAAGTTCCACACCTGTTAGACCGCCGCCGCCAATGACGATGGTTGCATCCGCTTCGTCTTTTGTTTTCGCATAAGACGCAATTTTGTTTTCAATATGATTATAGATTTTTTTGGCGTCATCAACGGATTTCAATACCATTGAATTTTCTTCCAAGCCTGGAATGCCGAAGAAACCGGTTTGGCTGCCAAGTGCCACAACTAAGTAGTCATAGGATAAAACAGAACCGTTTGCCAAGAATACTTCTTTATTTTCAACATTAAAGGATTTTACTTCTTGGATTACTGTTTCAATATTTTTGCCTTTAAATAATTTTTTTAATGGAAAGGAGATCGCTTTTTCTGAAATTGTTCCTCCGGCTAGGCGATGCAATTCAGTAATTAATTGATGATCGGGATATTTATTGACAACTGTTATTTTTGCTTCATCTTCATTTGCATATTTACGTAAAGTTAAGGCAGTTAATAAACCACCATAGCCAGCACCTAAGATGACGATGTGTTTTGACATATTATTCCTCCGTCCTTACTTTATTAAATGACAACCATTATTGATTTTTACGTTCAGCTGAAACTTCCAAGAAGGCGTTCGCAAAGCGTAAAAGTTTTTGAACTTCCGGATTTTTTAACAGTTTTAACACGCCGAACAAGCCGATTGATTCACTGGATTCATCAGCACGATCTTTGGCTTCAATGGCAGTCTGTGCCAAGTTTTTGACTGTGCCGACAACAGGTTCGGAAACTTCTTTGATTGCGTTCACTGTATCGCTTTTTAACACTTCATCTGTCGCCACTTGTTGCGCAAAATCGTAAGCTTTTGTAAGAAGTCCCACCAATTCAGCCAGCTTTGGGAGTTGTTCTACTAAATATGTCAAGGACTCTTGCACTTCAGGTTTTAATAACTGATCGAGTAAATCTTGCTTTTCCTTGTTTACAGCGGACTCAACTTGATTCACTAATTCTTCTGACATACCCATTCTCCTTTACTTATCTTTGTGCCCATCTAAAAACAACATTTGGGAAGAAAAAACTCAACATGAAACTATGTGAAACATTTAACAAAGTTTACTACAGTTTAAATATAATACAAAAATCCGTTAAATCAAGTGCTGTTTTTACAGAGGGCAATATTGTCTTCAACAAAAAGAAATGAAAACGTTTTCCTTTTTTATCACCTTTTTATAAAAAAGAAAAGCATATCGTTTTTTGAAAATTTATAAAATTATGCCAATTATATTGCGAAATTGTTGAGTTTTTTTGAACTTTATTTTTTCCATTAATTGAATTATACGCTTTATCTATTTTAATTTCTAATATTATTTTGTTATTTGTTTTTATAAATTGATAAATAACTATCATTTTTTATTATTATGTTTACACCCAAAAAATTTATGTTGTTGAAAAAGGAAAAAATTCAGCTGGGATGCTGAATTTTTTTGTTATAGGTATATTCACCATTGGTCGCTTCTATTAATGCTTTATTTTCAATCGGTATACGTATGGATAACATGATCAAGTTGAGAACGGTGAACACAATGGCTGTGAAGTAGGCTTGGAACATCATCGGCAATAGAATGATTTCACAACATACGACCAGGTAATTCGGGTGTTTGAAAAATGCATATGGTCCCGTTTTAACGGTTTTGGCCCCGGGCAGGACAATGATTTTTGTATTCCAAAACATCCCTAGTGATGATAAACACCAAACTCTCAAAGATTGCACCAGTAAGAAGAGGAACAATAGATAGCCAAAAAAAGGGGATATTGATCGTTCAAATACAATGACTTCCACTATGAGACTGATAAAGAAACCGGCATGGAGCAAGATCATGAACGGATAATGGGAAGCTCCCACTTCGTATGCACCAAGTTTCCGCATTTGTTTTTCATTCCGTTTTGCGATAATCAATTCGCTGATTCTTTGCAAAATGACGAAGGAGATGGTAAAAATAAAAATCTGCAACTTAATCCCTCCATTGGAGCAGTACGGCTTCCCCGCTAAATCCGGGTCCCAGAGCGACCAGTAAACCGTATGCCCCGGCTTTACCCGCAATTTTCATATATTCATCCAAAACGTATAATACGGTCGGTGAAGACATATTGCCGTTTTCTTGCAGAACTTTTTTGGAAAGGGCGGTATGGTTTTCGCTCAGTTGAAGCGCATCCTGATAGGCAAGCAGCACTTTCTTTCCTCCGGGATGAGCGATGAAATGTTCCAGATCTTTTAATGAAACGCCTGCTTCGTTGAAAAATGATTGAATAAACGGCCCAAGCCAATTTGAAATAATTGTCGGGATATCTTTTGAAAAGATGACATGAAAACCATCATTTTTTATATCCCATCCCATTACATTTTCTGAATCGGGCATCCATTTTGAAGCCGTTCGCAGAATATAGGGGATCTGTTTCCGGGTTTCCACTTCCGCTTCATCGCCGCAGACCAAAGCGCAAGCGGTACCGTCCGCGAAAAGGGAAGCTCCGACCAGGTTGCTTTTTGAATAATCGTTGCGCTGAAAGGTGAGGCTGCATAATTCGACGCAGACAACGAGCACTTTTTCTTTGGGATGGGCAAGGCAATAATCAAATGCCCTACTGATGCCGGATGCGCCTCCCACACAGCCGAGCCCCCAAATCGGCAACCGTTTGATCCGGTCGGAAAATTTCAGTTTGTTCATGATGCGTGCATCAATGCTGGGAGTGGAAATGCCGGTGCTGGATACAAAAAAGATGGCGTCAATTTCTTCCGTCGATATCGGCCGATTCAAAAAGATTTCATTCTGAAGGCAATTTTGAATCGCCTTCACGCTATATTCCACCGCAATTTGAATATATAATTCATTCCGTTCTTCAAAGGTATGTTCTACTTTGTGCCATTCCAACGGCACGCAAAAATGCCGGGTCTTGATTTCCCCATTTTCAAACACTTTTAATAGCCTTTCTAATCGGGGAATTTTATTTTGAAATAATGCCTTTGTAAACTGCTCAATTTCATGCTGATGGAGAGTGTATTGTGGTTTATGGGTGCTGACCGAAACAATTTTAGGCATTTGTGACCTTCCTTTTTTTATCTATCATTTCCAGGCGGTTGACCGGTTATGCAAAATCATGAAGCGCCTTTTTTACGCTTCTTTTTCTTTGCGTTTTTCATTTAATGAAAAAGTTTTTTGCAATAACTCTAAATATAGTAAAAAATAATCGATGCAATCTTTTACGAGTTCAGTATATGAGGAGAATTCCGGTCCCTTTTGATAATGTAGATAGTCATTTTTTAAGACTTCCAATAATTTTTTTGAGAATAAGTGGATATTGGTTGAATGGAATTTTTCCAAGCAGTGGATGAGACTGCTGAACAGCACCGTATCTTCCGAATCCGGGTGCTCAATGATTACAATGTCTTTTACAAGAACTTCAAGGGATTTGATATAACCGAAAAAGGCGATATCATGATTGCCGTGCAATTCCGCATGTACGGATTGGGTATATAAATTTTGAAATTTTTTTGATGTGTTTTGAATCAGGGATTCGTTTCGAAAGGTGTATTCAGGAATCGTAAATAAATATTGATTTTGGGCATTGCTCAATGCCTCGCATTTATTGACGACAAAATAATCGTTTCTGCAGGAAGGGCAAGTCAACGATAACACTTGGATATGAAAACTTTTATTTTCAAACCGGTAAGTGTTTTCGACCGTTGGATGAATATCCAAATTGCAGTGAGGGCATTTGTTCAGGATTATGTATTCTCGATTGTCATAATGGTATTTAGTTTTTGTTAATTTGTTCTCCTTTTTTTGCATCATCAGGGCAAATCTCCTTTATGTGCAGTTGGTGGCATTTTCTTCAACTATTCTTTCCAAATAATTAAAAAATCATTCAAATTTTATAAAAAAATGGAAAAAAACCGCTCCGACTATTCGGAACGGCTTTTCATCAAGTTTATATTAATTTTCCTCCAAATAATGAATAACGGCGTCTCTCAAAAATTCCGCCGCCCCTTCACCTTTTTTGTCGTAGTAGGCTTTAAAACGGTCGTCTGCCACATACATTTCTACCAATCCGCGATGGGCCTCTTTTGAATAAGAGGACCAAGTGTAAGTGAGCCATTGTTTATGTTTTGCGGCCAGTTCCCGGGCAAGAGGGGAAGCAGGGTCACCCGTTCTCTTAGCCTTTTCCAACAGATCAAGAATTTCTTCTGCCAGTTGTTTGAATGCCTCAAAGTCTTCTTTTGACATATTGCGGAATTTATTATTGGACCCGTTGACTGCATCGTCGCCGTACTTTTGACGGATTTCTCCGCCGTATTTTTGTTCATTTTCTTCTATTAACCGCTCTTTGAAAGCTTCAAATTTTTCTTCATTATTCATTGTCATCTCTCCTTTTTCATGGGCGATCGTTTTTTTCACAGAATCGATCAAGTTGTCCAGTCGGGATCTCTTTTTCATCAGCTGTGCCAAGTGGCTTTCCAAAGCTTTGAGTGAATCAAAGTTTGGGTCATTCATGATGGATAAGATTGTTTCAATACTGACGCCCAATTCCCGGAAAAATAAAATTTGTTGCAACCGGTCGACTTCTTCTTGGCCATAAATCCGGTAGCCGGAGCTGTTGATTCTTTTCGGTTTCAATAAGTTGATTTCATCGTAGTATCGCAACGTTCTTGTACTGATTCCTGCCAATTTCGCTAATTGGCTGATCGTGTATTCCATTGAAATCCCTCCTGACAATCTCATCTTAAAGGTTGACGCAACGTAAAGGTCAATAGAAAAATCAAAATAATGAAGAAAAACTGGCTACAAAATTCAGCATGGATTATATTTAAATTTGTAGTGAAGGAATGAAAGGTTGTCGAAAATGGAAAATAAAGATTTAAAAATTGTGAAGCAGCCAAAATATCAAAAGATTGCCGCCGATATCGCCTCCAAAATTGTAGAAGGCAAATATACCATTGGTGAAAAAATTTACGCCAGATCTTCCCTTGCCAGCCAGTACGGGGTTTCAGCGGAGACGGCAAGAAGAGCAATCGCTGTTCTTCAGGATTTGGAGATTGTGGAAGCGACAAAGGGCAGCGGTGTTGTCATCAAGTCTTACGAAAAAGCGGCAAATTTTATAAAACAATTTTTGGATGTAGAATCCATTCATCAAATTCAGTTGGAGATGTTTGAAAGCATCAATCGGCAAAAGAAAGAACTTGAAAATTTGAAAGAGATTACCGAAAGATTGGTCAGCCGTACGGAACGATTTCGTTCAATCAATCCTTTTGTTCCTTTCCATATTGAAATAAAAGGGGATTCTCCGCACTTGTCCAAGACCATTGGAGAAATCAACTTTTGGCACCACACAATGGCAACCATTGTCGGTATCCGCAGAGGGGAAGAATTGATTATTTCCCCAGGCCCCTATGCGACCATCGAGATGGATGATGTAATTTATTTCATTGGTAATGATGAATGCTTGGAAAGGGTTCAAAAATTTCTGTTTCCTAATTAAAAAAGGCTTACAAAAGCAATTTCGAGCTTTTGTGAGCCTTTTCTATTATTTTTTTGCAGTTTTTGAGATTGATAATTTGACTAAAGTAACAACTTCTTGTTAGTATTGAGTTGTTACTTTTTTTCGGGAGCTGGTTTGCAGAGAGGTGATAAACATGGAAAAAATTAAAGTGGAACATGTGACGAAAATATTCGGAAAACATGTAAATGCTGCTCTAAAACTTGTAAAACAGAAAAAGAGCAAGACGGAAATATTGAACGAAACCGGTGCGACAATCGGAGTGTACGATGCAAATTTCACGGTGAATGAAGGTGAGATATTTGTCATCATGGGACTTTCCGGAAGCGGTAAGTCGACATTGATCCGTTTGTTAAACCGGTTGATTGATCCTACAAGCGGGAACATCTATATCGATGGTCAAAATATATCGAAACTGAATAAGAAGGAATTGAGAAACATCCGGAGAGAGAAAATGAGCATGGTATTTCAGAACTTCGGTTTATTTCCCCATCGAACGATCTTGCAAAATACGGAATATGGCCTCGAAGTGAAGGGAGTCCCAAAAGAGGAAAGACGATTGAAAGCAGAAAAGGCTTTAGACAATGCCGGTTTATTGGCTTATAAGGACCAGTATCCAAGTCAATTGTCAGGCGGTATGCAACAGAGGGTCGGTCTTGCAAGAGCCCTTGCAAATGATCCAGACATATTATTGATGGATGAAGCTTTTTCTGCTCTCGATCCACTCATTCGGAAAGAAATGCAGGATGAATTGTTAGAACTGCAACAAAAAATGAAAAAGACGATTGTCTTTATTACCCACGACTTAAATGAAGCTCTTAGAATAGGGGATCGCATTGCATTGATGAAGGATGGACAAATCATCCAAATTGGAACAGGAGAAGAAATATTGACAAATCCGGCAAACGATTATGTTCGAAGCTTCACGGAAGATGTGGATCGTTCAAAAGTGTTGACGGTGGAAAACGCCATGATACGGCCTGTGTCCATCAATATTGAAACGGACGGTCCAAAAGTCGCTTTACAGCTGATGAGGGAGGAAAAAGTGAGCGTCATTTTGGCTGTTGATAAGCAAAGAAATTTCAAAGGTTATATTACAGCTAGTGATGCTCACGAAGCTTCAAAACGGGGTGAAAAGCATCTTCATGGAATATTGAGGCAAGATATGTTGACCGTTTCACCAGATACGTTGATCCAAGATGTATTAAGCCCGATTTCCGATTCGTCGACACCGATTGCTGTTGTAAAGGACGAGAAACTTATGGGCGTATTGATAAGAGGAGTCGTTATTGAAGCGTTATCTGCATCGAACAGAAGTGGAGGTGTTGATGATGAATAAAATGTTGGATGCGATTCCTTCACTCCCGGTTGCTGATTGGGTGGAAACGTTGATGGATTGGTTGACGGAAGATTTTTCGTCCATGTTCAGTTTCATTCAAAAAGCAGGGAAGAATTCAATGGAATCTTTTACGGACGCATTGTTATATATTCCACCCGTTGTATTTATCTTGATTGTGGCAATCATTGCATTTTTTGCGACGAAAAAGAAATTTGGTTTGGCCGTATTTTCGGTTGTAGGTTTGCTGTTTATTTATAATCAGGGGCTTTGGAAAGAATTGATGAACACCGTTACATTGGTGGTATTTTCAAGTGTGATCGCCATTCTGATCGGCATTCCCATTGGCATTTTCATGTCAAAAAGCAGAGTGGCGGACAACATCATTAAACCGATTTTGGATTTCATGCAAACCATGCCGGGGTTTGTATATTTGATTCCGGCTGTCGCCTTTTTCGGCATTGGGGTCGTTCCGGGGGTGTTTGCATCGGTCATATTCGCATTGCCGCCGACGGTAAGATTTACGAATTTGGGGATTCGCCAAGTGCCGAAAGAGCTGGAAGAAGCGGCGGATTCCTATGGAAGCACGGGATGGCAGAAGCTGTTCAAGTTGGAACTTCCATTGGCCAAATCGACCATTATGGCAGGGATCAATCAAACGGTGCTTTTATCATTATCGATGGTCGTAATTGCATCGATGATCGGTGCACCTGGATTGGGCCGCGATGTGCTTTCCGCATTGCAAAGGGCTCAAGTCGGAAACGGATTTGTTGCGGGGATCAGTCTGGTGATTTTCGCCATAATCATCGACCGTTTAACGCAAAGCTTGAATAAAAAGAAATACTGATCAGGGAGGAAGATTTTTATGAAAATAAGGAAGCTCATGTTAATTGTTTTTGCAATAGGCCTCCTATTGGCCGCATGTGGGGGAAATGAGGGTGAAGGCACTTCCAAAAAGGAAGAGAAAGCCATCAACTTGGCCTATGTCGAGTGGGATTCGGAAATTGCATCCACCCATGTGATCGGAAAAGTGTTGGAGGATTTAGGTTATGATGTAACACTGACACCATTGGACAACGCCATTATGTGGGAAGCGGTTGCCAATGGGGAAGCCGATGCATCCGTAGCGGCTTGGCTACCGGTGACCCATGGTGCCCAATATGAAGAATATAAAGAGGATATTGTCGACTTGGGGGAAAACTTGACAGGTGCCAAAATCGGATTGGTGGTTCCATCCTATATGGATGATGTCAATTCGATTGAAGATTTATCAAAACATGCAAATATGCAAATCACTGGAATCGAATCGGGTGCTGGTGTGATGCAGGCAACGGAAAGAGCCATTCAAGAATATGCTAATTTAAAGGACTGGGAATTGGTTCCATCATCATCAGGTGCGATGGCGGTCGCTTTGGGAGAAGCGATCAAAAAGGGCGAAGAGATTGTTGTAACTGGATGGACGCCTCACTGGAAATTTGCAAAATACGATTTGAAATATT